>WFQB01000191.1 GCA_015487305.1 Parvularculaceae bacterium
GTATTTTTCTGCATAGCGGCTTTTCAAGAAATTTTGTTCCATCGTATAGGCGGTGGCGAGCAGCAAAGGTTTTTTCTTGCCCGCCCTGGCCAAAGCGGCTCCGGTGACATCACCAATATGCAGCAGCGGCACCGTAATATGCCGGGCCACATCATCGGCAATTTTGTGCATGGTATTGGTGCAGATGAGGATCAGCCCTGCCCCGGCGCGCTCCAGCCCTCTTGCCGCATTGATCAATAATTTTGCGGCACCATCCCAATCGCCCGCCTTTTGCAATGCGACCACATCATCAAAATTAAACGAATGCAGCAGAATTTTAGCTGAGGCGAGACCGCCGCATTTCTCGCGTATTTGTTGATTGATGCGCGTGTAATAGGTGGCAGTTGATTCCCATGACATGCCGCCAAGCAGGCCTATGACTTCCATTTCAAATCCCCTTTTCCCCGAAACTGGCTCCCTTGCGATTAGTCGCATTATTTCATGGATTAGGGGCAATTTTCATTCTTATTTTTGGTGATGAAATTATATTTGAGCAATTCTATTGCGCATTGTTGTAAAATTGCGCAATATATTTGCATGACCCTTGATGCTATTGATAAAAAAATCCTCGCTGCCCTACAGGTTGATTCGCGCCTGTCTACGGCAGCTTTGGCAGAAAAAATTGGCCTGTCGCCTGCCCCGTGCTGGCGGCGAGTGCAACGCCTGACCGAGGCTGGCTATATTCTGCGCCAGGTGGCGGTGCTCGACCCGCGCAAGCTCAACCTGCCTGTGTCGTTGTTTGTGGCGTTAAAAGCGCCCCATCATTCGGCCGACTGGATAGCCACTTTCCGCAAAGTCATCACCACCACGCCGGAAATTACCGAAGCCTATCGGTTGGCCGGAGAGATTGACTATCTCATCAAAATCACTGTGCCATCAATTGATGTCTATGATGCGGTCTATCGGCGGCTGATAGAAAAGCTCGACTTTTCCGATGTCACCGCCTCGATCTCCATGGAGGAGATAAAAAACACAACAGCCCTGCCGCTTGATTATGCGTGATGCCAGAAATGATTCCTGTTACTTTTTTTCCGTTCTTTCCACGCGTTTAAAGCGGCTGTAATCAATCGGATTGTTGGAAAAATAGTCCGCTATATTCTTTTCTACCGTAGATATGTCTTCTTGCGCCGCATAACATTCCTGCAACAGGTCTTGCTTTGCCTGCGTCACATCCTCACGGCTGCGATATTTGAGCATGACATAAAGATGGCTCAACGTATATCCGTCAAGATTGACCCCCAGCGCTCTTTGGCGAGGTAGAGAATATTCGTCTGTTAAACGCAGAACCGTTTCATGAGGGGATTCAGGATGATATTCCTTAAATCTGAGAGCATAAAACCAGCCATACTCATCGCTTAACTTTATCTCACCTTTTATCAGAATATTCATGCAATAAGAAGCCAATGTAGCAGCAATTTCATTATACATTCTCTTTCGAGCCGGTAAAAATTCACCTGCATTTCCCTCAGATAAACTTTGCAAAATATGAAATATTTCATGGCCCAAAATGACTTCGGGAAAGGCCGCTTCCAATATATCCAATCTTTTTATGGGCAACAGCGCCTCAAGAACCAGCTCCTTATTGTCACTATAGTCCTGCCATGGCTGCACATAGCGGGCGTTTTGATCCACCAGATAATAATTTATCCGGAATTTGGAGATTTGCGGATAAAGTATCGCAATGATCTGGAATATGTTTCCCTGAAATACTCACATATATCTGCGCTTGGAATAGAAGATTCATCTCTGATCAGGTTTGTTTTATAAATCGCAATCTCTACTCTTTTTCCTGCCCCTGATTCACACAGCAATCCCTGCGGTCTAGCCTTAACTCCCCTTGGGCTGTATTTTGTCACCAGCCTGTAGAGAAGCTGTCCATCCTCACTTTGATCAAGCCCCACCAGATACAACGTCCTTCCCTCGCCGGGATGAGCTGTTCTTGCCTTCACATAAATAACATCATCAAGTGTGGAACAGCCGCCGAGCAGAAGCCCGGCGACCAAAAGAAGGACATACAAAGAATATTTCATCCATCACCCTTTTATTCACCAGCACATAAAAAAGAGCTGTCGCACTTGGGGGAGCCCCCCAGTATCACATCGCATTGAACAAAAGATTCATGCGTAGTAATGGATTGCAAGATTATTTTTTCATTCTTATATAATCCCAGTTGATATCATTTTGGGTGAAAAACTCTTCTAGATTGCGCGCCATCACTGTCATATCATTTTGCACAGCGTGACATTCATCTAAAAGAGCGGCCTTAACCGCATCCGCAACCCCGGGACGCATAAAATATTTATATCTCACATAGAGATTGCCCAGCGTATAGCTCAAGTTTTTCCCTCGCGCACGCTCTTTTGGCGAGGCGGTTTCTTCTGTCAAGCGCATGACGACTTCATAGGGCGTTTCGGGAAAATATTCCTCAAACAGATAGGGATTGTACCAAGCATAGTCCCGACTTAATGACAGGCTGTCATTTATCAGGCTATTCATGCAATACATTTGCAAAATACCGGCGATTTCTTCATAGGCCGAATGCCTTGCTGGGCGCACATATCCATCCCAGTTTTCAACAAGACCCCGCCAAATATGTAATATTTCATGGGAAAGAAGTAATTCTGTATAAATTCCTTTCAAATTATTGCGTTTTCTTGTTCCAAGCACAAGCTCAAGAGTGAGCGCTTCCTCTTCAGAGAACATCTGCCAACGCTGTTTATATTCAACGCTATTGTCGGCTAATATTATACTAATTGAGAATCTATCAAATTGAGTAAAAAGTGCAGGTAGAGATTTTGATAGAGTATCAAAGAAATGATCGCAAACCTCACCTACTGAGACGTTAGGATTCTTACGCGGAGTATCTGACAGATAAACAAAAACCGTAACGGGCTTACCAACACCCTTCTTGCAAAGCAACGCTCCCTTATTTAGTGTTTTCCGGGGAACTCCAATAATCGAAGTCAGTCGATAGTACTCTGAATTATCTTCACCCCTCTTATAACCAACCATATATCTGGTAATGCCTTCTTCCGCTTGAGGGGTTATTCCACGAACATAAGCAAGATCATCCAGCGTAGAACAGCCGCCGAGCACAAGCCCGGCGACCAGAAGAAGGACATACAAAGAATATTTCATCCACTATCCTTTTATTCCCCATCACATAAAAAAGCTGTGGCACTTGGAGGAGCCCCCGGTATCATGTCACATTGGACGAAAGATTCCATGCGCATATCCAATGGGGCTCCATTGTAATTAACCATAGAATTCATTTGAACATAGCCATAACCTGCGCCGAAGGCAATTGGCACATCAGCAATGACCTCTCCAACGTTTGTTGGCAGATTATCAATCCAATCATTTATACCGTAAGAGTTGGTAAACGCGATATTTTGACCTACTCTGCTCCAGTTTGCTTCATAGGAAGCAATAACCGACCCTTGTAAATCTGTAGCGGTCAAATATGCTATTCCCGAACTTGAAGCGACCATGTTATTCCCGCTCACCGTCATGGTTAAATCGCTAGAATCAAAACCAGATAGCCAAGCCGTATCGGCGGGTTGGGACGAAGCGGCACCGCATGCGCTTGCCGAAGTCAGACAAAAGCTTTTATTTGAAACCACTTTTTTGTATCCATAGGGATTGGGAAGAGGCTGCTCCACGCACCCGGGAATTGCAGGGTTCATGTTGCATTCTGGAATTGTTGGAGGTGGAGGATCTGGCTGTTGCACCTTAAGTTTACACCCGGATACACCAACCAGCAATAATGTAAATACAAATATATTTGCGATTATTTTCATGTGATTTCTCCTTATCTTGCTTGAAACAGGACAAAAACCGAGGGCCAGCCAAGTCAGTGACTTGTCAGTTGGACGCACAATAGTTAAGCGCAACTCCCCGGATACTTTACACAGATAGCGTAGTCTTATTTTTTTTTCTTTTTGCAAGTTAAATCGGCAAAAAATTACAACTTCTTGATTTTTATAAATAAAAAAACCCCCGCATCATTTCTGATACGGGGGTTTGTTTTATTGTTGTGTTGTTAATCGCCGGATTTTTCTTTGCCGGTTTCCTGATCGACCACTTTCATGGACAGGCGGACCTTGCCGCGATCGTCAAAGCCCATCAGCTTGACCCAGACCTCATCGCCTTCATTGACCACATCGGTGGTTTTGGCAACGCGCTCATCGGCCAGTTGTGAGATATGCACAAGGCCGTCTTTGGAGCCGAAGAAATTGACAAAAGCGCCAAAGTCCATGGTTTTAACGACTTTGCCGCGATAAATCACACCAACTTCCGGATCGGTAGCAATCGACTTGATCCATTTGACCGCTTCTTCAATTTGCGACTTATCCGATGACGCCACCTTAACCGTACCATCATCTTCAATATTAACTTTGGCGCCGGTTTTCTCGACAATCTCACGAATGACCTTGCCGCCTGTGCCAATAACTTCACGGATTTTGTCCGACGCAATTTTGAAAGTCTCAATGCGCGGGGCAAATTCGCCCACTTCGCCACGAGATTCCGTCATCGCTTTGTTCATTTCGCCAAGGATATGAAGACGACCATCTTTGGCCTGGGTCAAAGCAATTTTCATAATCTCTTCGGTAATACCGGCAATTTTAATATCCATCTGCAAAGAGGTGACCCCATCTTCGGTACCAGCAACTTTGAAGTCCATATCGCCAAGATGATCTTCATCACCAAGAATATCGGACAGAACCGCATAACGCTCGCCTTCAAGGATAAGCCCCATAGCAATGCCCGCAACGGCCTTTTTAATTGGCACACCGGCATCCATCATCGCCAGCGACGAGCCACAAACAGTGGCCATGGAGGAAGAGCCGTTGGATTCAGTGATTTCTGAAACCAGACGCAAAGTATAAGGAAACTCCTCAGGGCTTGGCAGCACGGCTTTCAACGCCCGCCATGCAAGCTTGCCATGGCCGGTCTCGCGCCGATTGGTACCGCCCATGCGGCCTGTTTCGCCAACCGAATAGGGTGGGAAATTATAATGCAGCATGAAGTTAACTTTGCTAGTGCCTTCAAGACCATCAATGAATTGCTCATCATCGGCTGTGCCAAGGGTGGCAACCACAATCGCCTGCGTCTCCCCACGGGTAAACAGGGCCGAACCATGGGTGCGCGGCAAGAAGCCAACTTCAGAAACAATCTGGCGCACGGTTTTGGTATCCCGCCCATCAATGCGCTCGCCAGTGTCGAGAATGCCATTGCGAACAATATCAGCCTCAACCTCTTTGAACAGACCGGAAATAATCGCTCTATCCGGGGCATTTTCATCATCTTCCGGCGCTAATTTTTCAAGCACGGCAGATTTTACCTCTGAAAGCTTCTCGGTCCGGGCCTGTTTTTCTTTTTCATTATAAGCATCGCGCAGACCGGCTTCGGCTTCGGCGCGAACTTTTGCCGCAAGGTCTGAATGATCCTCTGGCTGATAGTCCCAAGGTTCTTTGGCACATTCCTCAGCAAAATCGATGATAAGATCAATCGCTTGCTTAGAGGCTTTATGGCCAGCCATAACAGCACCAAGCATAACCTCTTCGGACAGCTCGCTGGCTTGGGATTCGACCATCATCACAGCATCAGCCGTGCCGGCCATAACAAGATCAAGCTCCGTATCGGCCATCTCGTCGCAGGTCGGGTTGACGATATAGTCGCCATCTTTGTAACCGATGCGGGCGCAACCAATCGGGCCCATAAAGGGGATGCCCGATATGGTCAGCGCTGCAGAAGCAGCAATCATGGCCACCACATCCGGGTCATTTTCCAGATCATGGCTCATCACGGTGCAGATGACTTGCGTTTCGTTCTTGAAACCTTTGGCAAATAAAGGACGGATTGGGCGGTCGATCAGGCGCGAGGTCAATGTCTCTTTTTCCGTCGGGCGGCCTTCGCGTTTGAAGAAGCCCCCTGGAATGCGCCCTGATGCGTAATATTTCTCCTGATAGTTGACGGTCAGCGGAAAGAAATCCTGACCGGGTTTGGCTTTGCGCTGAGCAACAGCCGTTGCCAGAACCGTGGTGTCACCATAGGTGGCAAGAACCGCACCGTCAGCCTGACGGGCAACGCGGCCGGATTCAAGCGTGAGCGTGCGCCCCGCCAGTTCGATTGATTTGCGGGTGATATTGAACATAAGTTTTCGTCTTTCTTATAATCTCGAAACAGACCGTATTGCCTGTCTCACATCCATGCGGGGATTTGCGGCCATTTTGCTTCGAATGCATGAAAAGCCGAAGCGGCCTTTGAAGCTTATTCAATTTTGAAGGATTCAAAATCGGGCTCCAAGTTTTTGTTTTGTCGCGCCTCCAAAACGGATAACTACCATCCACTTTTTTGTGAAAACGCTTCGTTAAATAAATGCAGCTTCCCCTTTTTTGTGAGGGAAAATAGCAAGAACGGGGCGTGGATAACCGCGCCCCGTTTAAAAGCCTGCTTTAACGGCGCAAGCCCAACCGTTTGATGATATCCTGATAACGGGACACATCTTTACCTTTGACATAATCCAGTAATCGCCGACGTTGGGAAACCATTTTCAATAGGCCCCGACGGGAGTGATTGTCTTTTTTATGATCTTTAAAATGCTCGGTCAGATTGACAATGCGCTCGGAAAGAACTGCAATTTGTACCTCTGGGGAGCCTGTATCGCCCTCTTTGGTGGCGTATTCCTTGATGAGCGCAGCTTTGCGCTCAGCCGTAATCGACATAGATTTTCTCCGCGATGCCCAAAAATCAAAACCCCAAGCCAAGGCATCGTCCAGCCAAGGGTCCTTTATTGTGGCGGCTTATGGCGCAAAATCCCCCCTTTGGCAAGGGGGTGTTACGGGAATAAATAGTTTAAAATCAGCCCGTTCAAGCGAAAATATAGCCCCCTTCTGGTATCGCCCTCACCCGAAAAAGCGCTTAATTTGGCCAGGCAGACTTCAAGGAAAATCAATAAATTCGCAGCATCGCGCCCGAGCAAAACAGATTTGCGTTGCTCCGGGGTCATCCCCACCTGAAGAAATTGGCGCAATTGTTGGCAGACTAGGGGCTGAACGCGGCATTACCATAGATATGTCGAAAGTCCCTGAAGACGTGGCCGCCCTATATGGTCTCCCGACCAATTAGGGCCTTTTGTTTCTGGTCATAGCGAGATTGCGCCTTGTGGCTTTGCCATTTCCGCTCTTGCTATGATCAGCTCCGTACTATCTTCTTTCGCTCTGGAGCGTTTCAGACCGTTCACCAGCCTTCAGCCAGCCTATTCGGCAATGCCGAAAACCCGCAACACAATATTACTCAAATCCGGCCATAAACACCGTGTCTGGGTCGTAAGTCCGACCGTGACCATCCAAACATCCGGCAAATTTTCTGCTTTCCTGCCGAATCAATCCCAAGGCGCAGCACAAGACATTCAGGCGATCAATGTGAGTTAGCCTTATCTTTCTTGCCTTACTACCCTGCACTTCTATCAAAACCTCACAGACTGCATCCCCATCTATACCCCCCTCAAGGGATTCCAGACGGCCACGAAAAAGAAATACTCCCGCCCGCAAGTCTACTCTGGTTCTATAAAGTTCCAACACTACAGGTTTTGATAATATCACTTTATCTCAATGACCTTCATAGAGGCTTTCCCCATCTGTCCATCACCATATTGTAGGGGCCAAGAATAGACCTTATCAATTGCTACGCTTTGGCCAACAACATTAATTGAGGTTGGGTCATCCATTATTTGTGCCGCATTAGGAACGAACACTTCAAACCAGCCAACATCTCTTCTCCCCTCACGCGTTAGCAAAGAGCTACATCCCTTAAAGTAAATGACCACTGGGATATCCACAATCCCCTTACCTTCAGGAAGCGAGTATTTCAAGTTGGCTGTACCTTTTGCCCTCTCTCCCCGCCTCAGGCCATTCACCTCATCAAAAAATGAATCCGCATAAGAATATTCCTCAAAAAGGAGTATATCTGGCACCCACCTCTTTACGGGCAACAACCCCGCCCAAAAACTTAATGTTGAGTCAAATACAATAGCATTTTCTATATCCGGAATTAATTGCTCGCTTTCAACAAAGAATGCTTCTTTTTCCAATCTCTTTATTGATGTTTGTCTAATTTGCACATCTTTTATACCCTGAAAGGCACTACCAAAATTGGATGATTCGAATGTATATACAAAATCAAACTCTATCGAGGATTGCAGATAGTTTTTTGCCATACATTCCTGATAGTACTCCTTATCTACTTGTTCAAAAAAAAGGACGGCAATCACGGATACCAAAGGTAACATATTTCCAAGCTTTCTATTTTAACCTAATATAGTAATTCACATTCTCGTAGCCGACTTGCATAAATCTGATTTGCCTCCTGATAACAAATAGCTCTCAAACGCGCTGCATTAAAACGCCTCTGACATGCCCGAATATCACTTTCAAGCATATCATCCACTTGCGCCTTACACTCCTCCACAGTCGTCGGGCACTGGTTCGGCCCTAATGCCATTTCACATTGATCTGTACTTCCACCTTCCTCATAATAAGCGAACCATGCGTTATTTGGATCCCACAGAGGATTTGTAATGATGGATTGCAATCCCAGAGTGCCATCGCAACCTTCCGATGATGCATTTGCGTCAAGAGAAATACAATTATCCGACACCTGCGCTGCAGAATTATTTAAAAAAGGTATCATAAAAAGCATTAAAATAAGCAATGATCTATACACTATAACACCCCCTTTCATCAACCATACTACTGCTGACTATATCCCGTATACTGACATCGAAACCAAACCTGTCCATGATATTTCCTCCCGACACTATTATGCAGTTAGCGTACCCCCCCCTCAAACATAATGTCAAGTGTGTATAAATATAGGTTTGCGTTTGCCTTCATAGCTTGACTCAGAGTTAACTTATTACTTTCCATATTTTTACTCATCAAGCACAAAATAAGCAGATAAATGAAATAGGGCCCCAATTAGGCTCTGTCGCTAATTTAGCGGGTTGATTTTTCGATGCAAAGTGTGATTCAGGGGTTCTCCGAAAGGAGATTTCCGTGTCACGCCTTGATCTTGCCGATGAAGAATGGGCTATCATCAAGCCTTTGCTGCCGAAACACGGGTGCGGGCCGAAGCGGAAAGATGACCGCAAGATCCTAAACGGCATATTCTACATTCTACGCACGGACGCGCTCTGGCTGTTATTCCGTCAAAAAGCAATGCCCATAAACCAGATACGCACGATAAAAAACCTCTACGCCATGCGTAACATCGTCGAGAGGTTCTTCTGTAAGATGAAGGAGATGCGCAGGCTGGCCACACTTAAAAGAATCGACAGACCTGCCCCTGCCTTTTGGGCGAGGCGCCTGTATTGGCCGAAACCAATACCAAGCTTCGATCGCCGTATTGCGCTAAATTGGCAAAGGATTATCGCGGGAATAAAGGACTTAGAAATGGCCACTAAAACCTATTCAGCGATGCCGAAAACCCGCAGCATAGCCGGGCCAAGAATGACCAAAAACAGCACTGGCAGGAAGAATAGGATCATTGGCACGGTCAGCTTTGGCGGCAGGGCAGCAGCCTTTTTCTCAGCCTCCTGCATCCGCAATTCCCGGTTTTCTGCGGCCATCACCCGAAGCGATGCCCCAAGTGGGGTACCATAGGTTTCGGACTGGATAAGTGCAGTGGTAATGGCTTTTACCCCATCAAGACCTGTGCGCTCGGCAAAATTAAGATAGGCGTCTTTGCGATCAGCCAGATAGGACAGCTCTGCGGTTGTCAAAGCCAGCTCCTCAGCCAGTTCCGGGCAATTCACCCCAACTTCTTCGGATACTTTTTGCAAGGCCGCCTCAATCGACATGCCCGCCTCAACACAGATCAATAGCAGGTCCATAGCGTCAGGAAAGTTCAGCTGGATCTTTTGCTGGCGCTTGGTGATGAGATTGGAGATATAGACATTAGGCAGATAAAACCCGCCGCCAAAACCACCAATCGTGGCCATCAGCTTGCCAAAACTGCCAAGCTCGAAACCATTAAAGACATAGACATAAATGCCCATGCCAAAGCCAACAATAATCGGCGTCAGCAAGCGCGCCAGCATGAAGGTAAAGACCGGGCGTTCGCCACGCATCCCCGCCATAGCCAGTTTCTTGGCAGCGCTTTCTGCATCAAATAATTCGAGCAATTTAAATTGTTCAACAATCTCACGCCCCATGCCCTTGGCACGGTTATTACGCAAACCACTCATCACCGATTGCTTTTGGCCCAAGGCTTCACGGCTTTCGCGGCGTAAATTTTCTTTATAATCTGCAACCCGCTTCAGGCGATCTTTCATCGGATCTGTAGCAAACATTGGCGCTAGCACAGAAAACACAGCCGCTGCTGCCCCGACCGCTGCGAGAATACCGATCAAAAACTGCCGGTCCGTTAATGTCTCAATCAACTGTTCCATGGATTAACCATAAACCCCGTAAGGTGAATTACACCTTAATACTGATCATATTCTTCATCACAAAAATGCCAATCGACATCCAAATAAATCCGGCAAGAAGAATTAAATTACCGATTTGCGTCTCAACCAAAGGCTGCAAATAGCCCGGCGAAGAAGCCTGCACGAGACCGCCAACCATGAAAGGCAGGGAGCCAAGAATAACCGCTGAGGCTTTGGCTTCCATCGACAGAGCTGCAATCTTGCCCTCCATCAATTTGCGGTTCCGCAAGACGGTGCCGAGATTGCCCAGCGCCTCCGCCAAATTACCACCCGTTGTCTTTTGAATAATAAGCACGATGGAAAAGAAATTAACCTCAGGCAAGGGCATCCGGTCATACATGCGCTCCAAGGACTGCTCCAGTGAAAGACCAATGCGAATACCCTCTGTCATTAGATAGAATTCTGTCTTGACCGGTTCTTGGGCATCACGGGAGATAATTTTCAGACATTCATTGACCGGCAGACCCGATTTTACACCGCGCACAATAACATCAATAGAGTTGGAAAACTCATTGACAAATTTCTTTTGCCGTCTCTTGCGCAAAAAGCCCACAATCCATCTTGGCATGCCAAGACCACCGATCACCACCATACCCAAAGTGACCTTGATATCCTGACCTGATATTAACCCGACGCCGCCCATAATGATTGCCAGAATGGCAGACAGTAAATAAAAATCACGCGGCGTGATTGTAAGACCTGCCTGTTCCAGCCATTGACTTAAAGGAATTTTTGCCTTTTTGGCTTGTGCTTTATTTTTTTCTTCAATCTTGGCAAGAGATTCCTGAACCTGTTTGCGACGATCTTTTGGTGCATCTGGATTATTGATTGACGATGGCCCTGCGCGCAAGCCTTTGCGCGCGCCAAGCGCCGCTGCCCGCTTATTCGCCTTATCTTTTGAGGTCGGCATCATGATGACCGCAATCACTGCGCCAATCGAGAGCACTCCCAGCAAGATCATCAATATCGTTCGCGGTTCCATAAAACCCTCTAAAAAAAATCCGAAAAACTATTCGCCCGCTGCATCCAAAGCTTCGGCCAGTTCCACATGCTTGCCATAATATTTGGCACGATCCCAAAATGCCGGTCGCGCAATGCCGGTGGATTTGTGGCGGCCGATAATTTTGCCATTATCATCTTCACCGGTAATGTCATAGACAAACAGATCCTGGGTGATAATGGTATCACCCTCTGTGCCCAGCACTTCTGTGATATGCGTGATCCGCCGTGAGCCATCCCGCAGTCGCGCCGCCTGAATAACAATATCAATCGACCCAACAATCATTTCGCGAATGGTTTTTGACGGCAGATTATACCCACCCATGGTGATCATAGATTCGACCCGCTGCAAACCTTCTCGTGGCGAGTTGGCGTGGAGGGTTCCCATGGAGCCATCATGGCCGGTATTCATCGCTTGCAAAAGGTCAAAGGCTTCAGGGCCACGAACCTCACCAACGATAATCCGTTCTGGCCGCATCCGCAGACAGTTTTTCACCAGATCCCGCATGGTCACTTCGCCTTGGCCTTCAAGATTGGGCGGGCGTGTTTCCAACCGCACCACATGGGGCTGCTGGAGTTGAAGTTCCGCTGCGTCTTCGCAGGTGATGATGCGTTCATCTTCTTCAATAAAGGCGGTCATGCAGTTTAGCAGGGTGGTTTTACCCGAACCCGTACCACCAGAAATCAGTGTATTAATCCTTGATGCGCCAATGATTTCAAGAACCTTGGCCCCTTCTGGCGAAATCGAGCCAAAATTCACAAGGTCCTGAATGGTCAGCTTGTCTTTTTTAAATTTCCGAATGGTCAGCGCCGGCCCATCAATTGCCAGAGGCGGCGCAATTACATTCACCCGCGAGCCATCTGGCAAGCGCGCATCACAAATCGGACTGGCTTCATCAACGCGTCGACCAACCTGGCTCACAATGCGCTGACATATATTCATCAATTGGGCATTATCGCGAAACCGCACATTGGTCTGTTCAATCTTGCCGTCGACCTCAATGAAAGTGCGCCCGGCGCCATTGACCATGACATCAGCAATATCATCGCGGGCCAGCAAAGGCTCCAAAGGCCCATAGCCAAGAACATCATTACAAATATCCTGCAATAATTGCTCCTGCTCGGAGATCGACATTTGCAGGTTTTTAATCGTAATAATTTCATTGACGATATCACGAATTTCTTCGGCGGCTGATTCAGGATCAAGTTGCGCCAATTGCGACAGATCAATCGTATCAATCAGCGCATTGAAAATTGCGGTCTTGGTCTGGTAATAGGATTCCGATTTTTGAACATCCGAATTCTTTTTTGCATCCGTTACCGGCGGCAATTCTTTTTTCGGTACGACAGCAACTTTGGGCGGTGCTTTTTTTTCTGCAACCGCTTTTTTCGTCGGCGCTTTTGGCGCTGGCGCTGCTGTTGTTGCGTGTTGTGCTGAGCGTTTTCCGAACATAATTTTTACCGTTTACCGAACAAAGAAGCGAGAGAAAAACCCTTGCTTTGGTGGACAGGGGATTGCCCCAAAATAGTGGCAGCAATATTGGTGACGGCATTGGCCACGCTGGATTTAGGCCCGGCTTCCATCAAGGTTTGGCCATTCGCGCTGGCATTACCGAAAAGCTGTGGATCCCAGTCAATAATAACAGAAGGTCCAAAACCGAGTGCTTCTTTGAACTGCTCGGCGGGCACTTCAATACGCTTGGGCACATTGACCTGATTGAGAATAAGCGTTGGCGCTGCATCATTGGCGCGATGGACCGCCAAGGCTTCAACAATGTTTTTAGCATTGCGGAAAGACGCCAGATCCGGCGTTGCAGTGATGACGATTTCATCGGCAGATTGCAGCACATAGCGCGCCCAGCCATTCCAGACATGGGGTACATCGATGATAATATTTGGCGCTGTCGTGCGAACAATATCCAATACGGTTTCATAAGCCGAATCCGGCATGGAATATTCGCGATCCAGCAGATTGGGCGCCGCAAACAGGCTGAGGCGGTCAGAAACCTTTTGCAGCAATCGGTCCAACAAAACATCATCAAGACGTTCAGGTGCCGCCAGCGCCTCGGCCAGACCTTGCGAAGGATCCTGCTCTAAATCCAGACTGGCTGTACCAAAGGGCAAATCCAAATCCATCAATACGGCATTGGATTTAAAATTCTCGGCAATCGCCCAAGCCACATTGTGACAAATGGTCGAGGAGCCAACCCCGCCACGGGCCCCAACAAACGCAATATTGCGCCCAATCGGGGGGGCGGAAGGATCAACATAAAGGCTCGAAATAGTATTGATGATAGTCACCGGCGAGCGCGGTGTAATCAGATATTCACTGACGCCTTTGTCAATCAAATCCCGATACAGGCGAATATCATTGATGTGACCAACCACCACAACACGGGTGCTTGGGTCGCAAACCTCTGCCAAATTATTGAGTCCCTCCATCAGCGACTCACCACCTTTAAGGGATTCCAAGATCACCAGATTTGGCGTGTTTTGGCTACGGAAATACTCAGCGGCTTTTTGAATACCGCCCGACATAATTGTCACATGGGCTTTGGCAAGACGGCGATCCAGCGCAGCCTTTTCCATCAGATCGGAAAATTCTGTGCTTTCGCAAAAGACATCAATATTGATACGTGGTACAGGACGATGATCATCGCCCATACGCATATCTTCAAAATCATCCTCATCGTCTGAAAAATCAGGAACAGCCGCAGCAATGGAAACCAATTCCGTTGCGTCCTCGGCTTCAGCGTCTATGTCTGTAGCCTCTGGCAAGTCTTCATCATCGGCAAAAGCTGGTAGCTCGCCATTTTCAGCAAATTCATGGCCCTCACTATCAAGGGCACTATCCCCAGCAAAGGCATCATCTTCAGCAGCAGCACTCTCACCGGAATTCTCAGAATCGGTATCTGCCAATGCCGCTTCCAGATCATCCAAATCTTCAATCGCCACTTCTGACGCAGCTTCGGACGGCGTCTCTTCGACTTCATCCCACAAGCCTTCATTATCCCCGGCCAACTCGTCGTCGAAGTCGAGATCCAGATCCGCATCAAGTTCTTCCAAAGCGCGCAATTCCTCTTCGGAAAGCTCCGCCTCACCATCAAACTCGAATTGTTCTTTCGTCACTGTACTCATGACCTTACACTCCCATGCCTGCTATCAGGCTTTATTCATTTATTCTGTCGTTGAGACATCACTGCTGGCTTCTGTTTCGCTGGCCGTTGACTGGCCACCTTGATATGCGGTGATAGCGCCGACCTGTTTGACAGGGTCGCTCGCGCTTAAAGGCCGTGCTACCGTCAAATCACGCGGGTCAACAATCATGGCTGCCAGATTGTTTTGTGTGGCACAGCCGAAATTCTTACTGGAAACATTTTGACGATTGCGTTTCCACACTTCGGAAAAATCACCGCAAGCCGTCGCTGAGGCTACATAGCGAGAAAAAGAAACAATCACTTCCTGATCGGTTGCATTGCCAGACACACGATAGGTCGCGCCCAGCATTTTATCCCAGCCAATACCCATGGCATGTAATTCATTGCGAATGTCAGCGGCCAGCTCCTGACCAAAATAATCGGCACGATTGCCAGAAGGCGCTGTCACCGTGATAGGTCCATGCCCCTCACGGGCATAGCTGCCAACAAAAGCAGACAGGCGGGCCTTATCCATAGAGGATAATTCGCTAAGGCTTTTGTCGGCCACAATAGTCAATGTAACGGTTTGCTGATCAACCATAATCGGGAAAGCTTCGGCAACATTTGTTGGCACAACGCGTTGCGATTTAAATGATCCCGCACAGGCCGTAACCAGCAAAGCACTGACACTGAGGGCAAGAAATGATTTCATTTTACTATTCATGATTGCGTTTCCTCAGTCGATGATAAAGCCCAGCGGGCCTTGTAAATTGCGATCGGTTGATTGCGGGCGCATGCCATTATTGGACTCTAACTTACCCAGCAACACCATTTCTGCGTCGGATGCGGATTTAAACCCATCATCCGGCGAGCTTAAATTGCTCATATGCGTTGGCTCTACGAGATAGGGGGTGACGATAATCACCAGCTCTGTCTCATTGCGTAAAAAGTCATTGGAGCGGAATAATTGCCCCAAAACCGCAACATCTTTTAAACCCGGCAATCCTTCAACGGCGGATTGAATGTTTTCCTGCAACAGTCCCGCCATAGCCAAAGAGCCACCAGAGGGCAATTCTACAGTTGTTTCAGCGGTCCGCACATTCAGACCGGGCACAGTAAAGCCTTCAACACGTTCCTGCTCACCAGTGTCAGGATTGGTTCTAATAAACCCACCTATGGTGACGCCGGTTGTTGCCGAAAGGTCGGAAACTTCGGTTTTAATTTTCAGATTGATCCGACCTTTGGACAAAACCACAGGGGTAAAGCCAAGGCCAACACCATATTTTTTAAACTCAATGCTTGTTGTGCCAAGACCAGAAGCTGCCGGAACCGGAAATTCACCGCCTGCCAAAAAGCTTGCAGGCTCGCCAGAAACGGCGGTGATATTGGGCTCTGCCAAGACGCGTACCAGACCCATTTGCTCAAAAGCATCAAAGTTTAAATCCAAACGCCGCAGATTGCCATTGGCGGCCAATCGTGCAGCAGCGTTCAGGCCACCAAGAGAGCTGCCATTCACCGCAAAGGAATTATCGATAGCAAGGTCAAAGACATTATTGTCAATCACCGCTGTTCCATTGGAATCAATCCCAAGCTGCTTGATCAGACGGCGCTGCATTTCAACAATGCGCACTTTCAGCATAACCTGCCCGCGTTCGCGAATGGTCAGCATATTCATCACCAAAAGCGGATCGCCCACATATCTAACAGCAATGTCAAAAGCCTGCTGGGCCTCAGAATTATTAGCCACTACACCACGCAGAATAATATTGTCATTGACCGCCTCAACTTGGAGGCGAGCATTTGGCAAAATCCTACTATAAACTTCACTTAGCGCATCAAGGTCGCGCTCGACGCGAATCTCTAAATTGAGAATCTCGCGGCCTTTATTGTCAAAAAAGAAGGCATTGGTCTGGCCCACTTCCATACCAATAATGTAAATTTTGCGTGGGGAACGAACAACCGCTTCCACTTT
Source organism: Parvularculaceae bacterium (assembly GCA_015487305.1). Lineage (GTDB taxonomy): Bacteria > Pseudomonadota > Alphaproteobacteria > Caulobacterales > Parvularculaceae > S012-90. The sequence continues at coordinate 16,640 of WFQB01000191.1, forward strand.
ATCCGGTTGCGCCACCACCACATCAGAAACATCGCGGGGCAACTCAACAACGGCCATTTTGTTCAGCGGCAGAACAAGGCTGCGTGATGTCTGATTGGTGCCGCCTGTATCAATACGTACACCATCGGATGCAGCGGCTGCCGAAGGGGCCAACGCCACAGGCGCCACGAGACCAGCCATCAACAGGGCTGTTAAAATCGCGGCACTCTTTTGCCATTTTTTGATCGTAAACATCATATTCTCTACCTATGCCCGGTTGGGCGGCTGTAATTAGCGAAGAAGATTTTATTTCCTCTTAGCTTTAAGATCTGCCATAGCGAATGACTTGGACTTTGGTTGGACGAAGTTCCTGTTGAATTTCCTCACCACCTTCGGGCACGAAAGCACTGCGCAGCACCAGCGATACATTGTCAGCAGCTTCGCGAACGCTCAAAAATTCTTCAACTTGATAAGGGGCAATCTCAACGGTTGCTGTGCGACCAACGACCGTGCCCTCTGCGGTGTCCTGAATGGTTTGATCAATCGCCAGAACGCGTAAGTTGGAATAAAGAAGCTCAGAATAAATTTCGCCTGTCTCGCTTTGCGGCACTTCCTCTGAAAAATAAACATCCACCCGATCACCCGGCAGTATAAAGCCGCCGGCAGATGTAACAGGATCAATGCTTAATGTAACCGCCCGCATGCCTGGCGTTAACAAGGCTGACATCATCGAGCGATCGCCGGGTTGAACAATCTTAGCGGCCGTAATCGGCTCGCCCAGATAAATATTGGTTCTGGCCAAAGCACTGTCTAACCCGTCGAAAAACTCACCATTGTCTTCTGTGATGAAATATTCCGGTAGATTATCCTTTGGGAATTTCACCCATTTTGTAGCAACTGGATCCAGTTTCTGACCTTTTTGAAAATCAGCATCGGCAACAAGAACGCGCACAGTTTCAGTGCGATCCTGTTGTGGGACAATCTGCGTTACGACTTCTGGGTTCTTGTTATCGCCGCCCATGGCCACAAGCAGAAACGCTCCGCCGCCAGCCAATAAGGCAACTACTACAAGAATGATACGACCTATATTCACGATTCACCTGTCACTTTCCCCCGAAAAACACGGGACGGGGTTATCTCGCTTGAATTATCAACGAAAACCCTCAAAACATTGTTAACCGCAAAACCCCCTAACATTATTAAACTCCGAAAACTGATAGAAAAATTTGCGTTTGCGGCAAAGTCCATAAACCACCGCCGGCAATAGCGATGCCATAGGGTATTTGTTGCCCGGATTGATGAAGTTTTAATATCCATGGCGCCTGCGCATAGACCGGCAATAATGGTGATTTACGAAACATCATCAGCGCCACAGCGACCAGTCCGCCAATTACTGCAACTTTGAATAAAAATATCCATAAAGCGGTCACACCAACCCAAGGGACCGAGGCCGCAATAAGCTTGGCATCGCCACCACCCAGTATTTTAAAGGCAAAAAGCCCCATGCCCATGAACAGAACAACCACACCTAACAATAGGTTGATCCCGATATCGCCTAAAGAAATACCGGCTAATAGCGCCGCAATGGGATAGCTTGCAATCAAAGCAATTGAGATCCAGTTCGGAATTCGCAGCGCTTTGATATCATTTAAAGCAGCCACAATCCAAGCGGCAGGCGGAATGGATAAAGCCAACATTGCGAACATAAGGCACCCTTTTTACAAACTGATAACCATGTTTTTAAACGGGGTGTGTTAATGAGAGGTTATGCAACCGCAAGTGTTATTCCGCCTAGAGAGTATTTTTATTTAAGGGGTTGTTTACAAGTGTTTACAAAACACTAACGCAATATAACGAAGCATCCCTTAGGCGTTAAACCGACGCATCAACATTCGAAGCGACATTAGAGAAATTTGTTGAGACAGAAGAGGCTGTAGCTTGAAGTGCCGCCAAAATCCCAATAGCCATAACAGCCGCGATTAGCCCATATTCAATAGCCGTCGCGCCCTCTTCATTTTTCAAAAATTTTTCAATTAAATTCTTCATGTCACGGTCCCAACCCTGTTTATGGTCGCCATTCTACTGGGCGATTGTTAATTTTTTTTATTTCAAAAGCCAATAGGCTTTTAGTCATCATCGTCATGGCCATCTTCTTCTTCGCCATCGTCGTCTCCGCGATCATCCGAATCCCCATCATCTCCCCCCTGATCATCATCAGAGTTATCATCATTCTCCCCCCCATCGGAGCCATCCATCTGGCTAGGAATCTCAGAATAAGTTTTTGAGAGCGAATTACCAAAAAGCTGAAAGGCAACAATTGCACCGACAGCAAAAAGCGCCGCCAACAGACTATATTCAATAGCTGCGCCGCCTTTTCTATTGTGCCAAAATTTTAAGAATTGAACCCTCATGTAAAATCCCTCAGCAAAAGAAACACTACCATAGGTGGCATGTCTTAAAATTTCCCCATGAAAAAAAACAAAAGAACACCAAAATAAAAAAGGGAGCCCGAAGGCTCCCTTTTCCAAAATGTTTTGTTCTGTAACGTCTCGTCAGCGATTAAGCAGCCGCGTCGAGATTAGAAGAAACTTCGGAGAAGTTAGTCGACAGAGAGGTTGCAACAGCTTGCAGAGCTGCGATAATCGCAACGGCGATCAGAGCGGCGATCAGGCCATACTCAATAGCAGTTGCACCTTCTTCATCTTTAAGAAAACGATTAATAAATTTCGTCATGATTGACTCCTGTTTTATTGCACTTGCACTTTCTGACTTTTGTCCGCCAGATGTCATCAATCTGCCATGGGATAGTAAAGAAATTATTGCGTTGAAAAAATTATTTTTTTAAACAGTTAACAAAATCAAATTTGCACTAAAATAATTTGCGTCGTTTCTATATTTTCCAGCTTTTATATGGTTAATAAGAAAAATTATTTTTAGACGTATTACGAACTTTAAGCCAATCAATACCTTTACAGAGTGTGAATTTTTTCCACCTGAAGATGAGAACAGCACAGAATTTTTAGAGCTGTTAATCAGCGCCCCATAGAAACAAAAACATCATAATTTATAATCACAAGACCAGGATATTGACGCCGCACAACGCCGGTACGAATTAATTCCGCGACCGCATCGGCAGCTTCATTTTCAGAAACTCCCGCCCGCTCTGCCAGTTCTCTATGCTTGGGCATGATCTCAATATGCCACTGCCCCTTGGCATTGCTGCTGGCAAGCTCCAGCAATAAGCGATATACTCGTTTTTCCGGCATAACATCGCCAAGAGCACCAGCGCTCCAAGATACCAGCTTACGCGCCGTAGCTTCCAATAATATCCGGGCAAAGGCTGGCTTTCTCGCCACGGTTTCGGCAATGGCAGCACTATCAATATAAAGCAAAACCGCATCTTTCACCGCAACCAGACCCAGCCGAGAGGCCGCTTCTTCATCCTTGGCCAAAACAAAATCAAGCCCCAAAAGATTGCCCGCAGACAGTTTGCTAAGCATCATTTGGCCGGATTCTTGAGAAATAATCGTCAGTTGAACCTCACCCTTTACAACGCCAATCACTTCTGAAGCGTCATATTGACCAATCGTAAACAAGGTCTCGCCTGCATAAACCTCGCGCAAAAACGAGGCTTTTGCCAGAGTTTCAATGACATCTTCGGCGGCGCCACCAAACCATTCCAGATCCGCTAATGCGGCCCGCGCGAGGGCGTCCTCATCATCTTCAGCTCTTGTGATATTGGTTAGATTTACTTGGGACATAACTTCCTGCTCAGTCGACCCCTATCCCAAATGGATCAGGGTTTGATGGGCTACTATCCCCAAAGGGGCTTAAAACTGGGTAAAGGTTTTATGCAAAGTGCGATGATAAATAACAAAGATTGCCCATATCGATCCCATGTTTAAGAAATCGTTGACTATTCCGGCCTATGGTTTCGACGAAATCTATTCCAACCAAGAGGCTATCTCATGCGCTCTCATTTTATATCTTTGGCTGTTTCCTTCCTTGCCTTTTTCGGCTTGTCCACTGCACATGCAGGCGAGGTTTGGCTCACGGTTGATCAGGTTCGCGCCTATCAACTGCCGGAACCCGTTAGCGCAATTGTCGTTGGTAATCCCGGTATTGCCGATATTGAAGTTTCGTCCAACACATCCATCATGCTGTTTGGCAAGCGCCCTGGCCTAACCAATATTTATTTCTTCAACCTAAAGGGTGAAAGACTGGATAATGTTTCCATTCGTGTGCGCACCCCAAGTGACAATATGGTCACCTTGCAACGCGGTGTTGAATATGTGACTTATTCCTGCACCAATAATTGTGATGTTGCCGAAAATGTCAGCATTGGCAGCAATGCCTTTGAAGTCGCTAAGCGGGAAAGCAAAAAGAAAGCTGCTGAAATTAGCGGCGGTGGTGGCGGCGGTGGCGGCAATGGAAGTTAAGTCCTAGCCAAGCCAAATCAAGGCAATTTATTCCAGACTATCGATGAAAGTGTAAATTCGCGGTCGCTCCGGCGGCCGCAATTTTTTTCGGCACCAAGCATCCACTTTCCAGGCAATGGTTTGGTCCGGCAGCAACCCATCTTCCAAAATTATTTTGGCTATCAACCTGTCCAGCGAAGCACCTCGCTTGGAAACACTAACCTCACAATTTTTTATGTCTGGATGCGCCGCAATTTTTTTGGCTATCGCTTTTGGAAACACATTGACCGCGCCAATCTGCACCGCCCCATCCCGACGCCCCCCAAGGGTAAAACTTCGCCCATTGCCCCAAATCAACTTATCCATAGGCTGTACGGATATTTTTTTACCATCCGGACGTACCCTTATCACCCCGTCATCATCGCGCAGCCAAAAATCAAAAAGGGCAAAGCCATCCGATGGATTTTCTCGCCAAGCAAGAATGCCCGTTTCTGTTGATCCGTAAAATTCACGCATGGCAGCAAGGCCATTTTCTCGCAATGTTGAATAAAGCGCGCCGGGCATTGGCTCACCAAAAGACAGACCAACAATATTGGTCGGAAAACCCGGCAAGGATTTCAGCAAAAATCGCCACAAAGTTGGCGTCGCCACGACCAAATCCCCCGGTGCCAACCGGTTTTCAAAATCTTTGGCAAATAAAGCGCGCCCATCTATCGCTTCAATATCGAGAAGATTAGGGGCCAATACACTGGTGACAAAACCGAACAAAGAATGCGGGGCCACCATAGAGATAACCCGCCGGCGCCCCTGCACCAGATTGGCAACGGCGCGCGTATCCTGCACCAATTCATCTGCCGGATGAATAATTGCCGACCCTTTTATATCTACCGCGGGCAGAAAAGAAAATTGCCTGATCCCCTCAGCCAAAAAGGGCATCAATCGGTCAACCCAATCGCCAAAACTATCATCCGGGGTCGCCCTAAAATTTTCTTCTTCCTTGCCGAAAAAAGCATACAGCCTTTCAAGGCAGAAAGTCATCTGCTCATCTGTAAGCCCCAACCCGCCAATACCGATTTTTGTCGCCCCATGCCATGATGCGCGTGTTAGCGAGTCTGTATAATGATTAAATTGCCGCGCCAATTCATCCGCCGTGATGCAGGCGGTAATCGCAACCAATTGGTCATGAGTGAAGGTAAAGGCTGTCATAATGTCTCTTGAATAAAGCTTTGGCAGGATTTTGCCAAGCGATCATAGGCTGTTTCAAGCTCACCTGATAGAGGCGAGATTTCATCAAATACCAATCGCCGCATACCCATCAGGCTATTACTGGCAAAGCAAATGCCCTGCCCAAAATCCTGAATGTTTTGGGCCTCTTCCTTGACCTGAAAACCCATTTCGCGTGCCATCCCCATAATCTTCTCGCGCATTATTCCCGGCAAGATACCGGCCTTCACTGGCGGCGTTATCAAATCGCCCCCCTCCTTAAGGCTAAATATATTGGCGGCGCTAAGGCAAGCAACATGGCCAGTATTATTCAGCATTAAGGCATCATCAGCCCCAAGGGCACGCGCCTCCGACAAAGCCAAAATATTATCCACATAGCTTAAGGTTTTCATCTGGCTGGCAAGAGAGCCTTCATTGCGACGCACCGAAGAGAGGATTGTTTTTATCGGCTTGGGTGATGACAATGCCACTGGGACAGATGTCAGCATGATTTGCGGGCTTTGCTCTGTTGGCGCAGGGGGCATAAGTCCGCGAGGGCCTACCCCTCTGGTTAGGGACAATCTGGCGCTGGCACGCGGACCGGAATTATTCCTCTCCAGCAAGACACATAAAGCATCATGGATCTCTTTGTCAGAAAAAGGAATTGCCAATGACAAGGTTTTGGCGCTCCTGGTCAAGCGCTGCCAATGTTCTTCAAAAAATTGAGGTCGGCCATTGAGGCACAAAAAAGTTTCAAATAGCCCATCCCCCAGCAAAAGACCGCGATCATCTGCCATGAACTGCTTTTTTGTGTCATCGCAAAATGCACCATTGATCCAAAGCATTACCGCCCCTCCCTTGCCAAATCGCGAGAAAGCTTCACAAAATTCTCCAGCAGGTCATTGCCATATTCTGTCAGTAACGATTCAGGATGAAATTGTACCCCAATATGAGGATAAACACGATGGGCAATAGCCATCACCTCCCCGCCATCAGACCATGCCTGCACCTCTAAATCGCCCTCATCGCGAGGCACACCAATGAGCGAATGATAACGCCCCACCAGCATTGGCGAAGGCAGATTTGCAAATAATCCCGCGCCGTCATGGCAAAGAGGGCGCGCCTGACCATGCAAAGGTTCTTTGGCCTGCAAGGTCTTGCCGCCATAGGCTTCGATAATTGCCTGATGCCCAAGACAAACCCCCAAAATAGGAAGAAGCGGCGCAGCCAATATCAGCTCCATACAAATACCGGCCTTTTTGGGCCGTCCCGGCCCGGGGGAAAGGACAATAGCCTTTGGATGAAGCGCCAGACATTCTTCGACGGAAATTTCATCATTGCGAAAAACCTGCGTGCGTCCACCCACAACGCGCAATAAGCGGGCAAGATTGTGAACAAAGGAATCATGATTATCGATAACTACTATCATCTCTCCCCCTTCACCAATTCCATAAACCCGGCGGCTTTTAGCAAAACTTCACTATATTCCGCTGCCGGTTCTGACAGTAATGTAATACCCCCGCCTGAACCATATTGCGCCTCGGGGCCGTTCTCGCCTTGGGTAAAAAGTGTTGTGCGAATAGGCACAGAAAACTCCGCGCCACCGCGATCGTCAAAATACCCAATGCCCCCGCAATAGACCGAGCGCGGCGCTGTTTCTTTTGTCAGTAATATTTCCATGGCCCGCTCTTTGGGCGCGCCCGTTACCGAGCCGCAAGGAAAAGCCCGCTCCAACGCGTCCACTGCTGTCATATCTTTTCGCAACACACCTTCAATTTGCGAAACAAGATGATGCACCCGACGAAAAGATTGTAGCTCGCAAGTTTTTGTCACCACAACGCTATCATCTTCGCAAACCCGCGATAAGTCATTGCGCAAAAGATCGACAATCATAATATTTTCTGCCCGATCCTTGACCGAAGTCATCAGATTATGAGCGGATTTTAAATCTTCTTCCCGGTTTGCATAGCGCGCCGTTGTGCCTTTAATCGGCCCGGCTTCAACCAGATATTTCTTTCCCCTTGGAGAAATCTTCAAAAAGCTTTCTGGCGAATTGGAGGCAATAGAATAATCCCGATAGCCCATATAGGCCCCAAAGGGCGCATCGCTTTGGCGGGATTGGCGGGCAAAAAAATCCTTGGCGATATCAGAAAGCTCACCGCCTGCCCATGCGGCCTTAAAAGCCATGGTCATATTGGCCTGAAATATATCCCCTCGCGCAATATGGTCTTGAATAGCCCTCACTGCCGCTTGGTAGCTGGGCTTATCCATTTTCGGAGCAAGAGAGCGGCTAGCATATTGCGAACCAGAATTTCCAGCCCTGCGCAAACCAGCGCCAATATTATCGCGCAAATTTTCTACGGCCTTTCTTTTGCGCCCCACAAGAAAACATCTTTTGCTGGCCCGGTGAAAACAAAGCGAAGCCTCATAAAACCCCATCACCATATCCGCCACCGGGCGCACGGCCCGACTGACTGGCAGGGGTGGGCGACAATGTTCCGCCATTTCATAAGAAAGATAGCCCATAGCCCCGGTCAGAAATCCCGGCGAGGGCAAATCCGATATTGGCCATTTGGGCTGGCGATGATAGCGCCTGTTGGCGAGCTTGTCTTTTAGCAAATCAAACGGATTCCCTTCTATCTGCCTGCCCTTGCTTGTGGTTTTGCGCCCCTTTGTAAGCAAAACCTCTTCCGGCGCAGTGACCAGCACTGACCATTCCTTGCCCGTCTCAACCCCTCTTTCACCGCCATGGAGCAAGATGGTGCCGTCTGTGTCAGCCATTGCCGCCAACAGTTCGACAGGATCAGCCCATGATAATTCTTCTACAAACATGGGGCTTCTCATAGGGGAGATTCAGGCGGGCGAAAAGGGCAGGATCAAAGGGGGTTTTGCTTATAGCTTGCAAGGCCTTTCAAAAGAGCGGTTTGGCTTTTACGAGAAACAGCCTAGATTTCATAAATATTGACCATAAAGGAAGGGTTTTTTGCATGGGCTCCCAACAAGATGCATATTTACAGCGCATGCCGGATGGTCTGGCCCGGGTATTTTTCTCCCTCGCCATTGTCCTGCTGGTGGGATATCTGCTCTATGCAGGGCGGTCCATTTTTATCCCCCTGACAATCTCTCTTTTTCTTGCCTTTTTAATTGTCAGCTTAAAAGACACCATTCGGGCCATTCCCAAAATCGGGCGGTTTATTCCGCAATTTCTGGCCTTTATTTTGGCCTTTGCCACAATTGTTTTGGTGATGATTTCTCTGGCGGAAATTGTCCGCCGCAATATTGACACCCTCATCATGGATTTACCACTTTATCAGGCGCGACTAACAGAAGTCTCGACCGCCGCTATGAATTGGCTTGATAAAAATATCAGCTTTGCCGATGATCTGGTGGATGGCCTGAAAAAAATTCAACAGGATTTACTGGGGCAGATACCGTCTCTGGTTGGCGATATTGGCATTGTTGTGCGCACACTGGCCGCCTCTCTGGTAACAATTTTCCTCTATACCGCCTTTATGTTGGTGGAGCGCGGGCGGTTCTTGCGCAAGATTGCCAAACTATCAACCAGCCGCGCTGATCGCGAGCATGTCAATGAGATCATTCGCGATATTAGTGACCTTCTGGCCAAATATATTTCTATCAAAACCCTGATGAATATGATCGTCGCCAGCATTTCATTTATAATCATGTATGCGCTGGGGATTAAATATGCGGGTTTTTGGGCGCTGATGAGTTTTGCCCTCAACTATATTCCCATCATCGGCTCTATCATTGGTGTTTTAATGCCAACCCTCTTGGCATTGGTCCAACCCGGCGGCGGGGTTGGCCTGTCGCTACTGACTTTAACGCTGCTGACCGGCGCCGAACAGTTTTTTGGCTCTTTTGTGGAGCCTCGCACCGTTGGCAAATCTCTAAATTTAAGCCCGCTGGTTATTTTACTATCGCTGGCTTTATGGGGCACGCTTTGGGGCTTTGCCGGCATGTTGTTATGCGTGCCAATAACTGTTGCAGCTCTCATTATATTTTCGCAAATCGAAGAGACCCGCGCCATTGCGATTTTAATATCCGATAATGGCGACATCGCCCCCATTCGCCGCAAAGAAAAAAGCGCTTAAGGCATATAAGTTAGAGCTTGGGCGATAAAAGCGGCGAGAGAATTTCCGCAAAGGCCCCTGCATCCCCCTCCCGGCCTGCAGCCTTGCGCCAAGCCAGGCCAATTTGCCGATGGGGCACCGGCTTACCTTTGATCGGCAAAGCAATAATATCCTGCGGCTTGGTAAGCCCATGGCGCAAAGCCATTTCCGGCAATAATGTAACCCCCAGCCCCGCCCGCACCATTTGCACCAGCGTGAAAAGACTTGCTGCCCCAAAACTGGCCGCCCCAACGCTTGTCGTTTGTTTTTGCGATTGCAGATGGCAGGCCGATAAGGCATGATCGCGCAGGCAATGACCATCTTCCAGAAGCATTAAATCCTGCTTTTCCAATTCATCGGCTTTGATAAATTTTCGCCCGGCCAGCCTGTGCGTTTTAGCGCAGGCAAAGACAAATTTATCAACACCAATAATCTTTGTGTTGATATTTTCAAGCCGGTAGGGGAAGGCCATTAACACCATGTCCAATTGCCCGGCTTGCAAACGCTCTATCAGTCCGGCGGTCAAATCTTCATGAAGATAGAGCTTTAATTGCGGGTAATTCTTCATCAGTTTTTTCATCAGCGCAGGCAGTAAAAAAGGACCGATAGTTGGTATTACCCCTAGATGAAATGTGCCCGTCAAAGGCTCTCGCCCTGCCGCCGCATGGGCTAAATCTTCCGCTTCCGCCAAAAGCCTTGCCGCCCTTTGCGCAATATCCTCGCCTATGGGTGTAAGGGCAAAATCCCGCGAGCTGCGATCAACCAATTGCGCATCTAAAATGGATTCCAATTCCATAATCGCCGCAGACAGGGTTGATTGCGAGACTAGGCAATCTTCGGCGGCTCTTGAAAAGGATTTCTGCCTGACAAGAGCAATAAAAAATTGTAGCTGACGCAATGTTGGCAAAACAACCATGGGCTTAATCTGTTGGGGTTTTCCCCATCAGTCAAAACAAAAAACCCCTCCACCATATCCGGCAGAGGGGTTTTCATAGTGATACCGCGCTAAACCCTAATAGGAAACGCGCTTGCTCTCATCAATCGACAGCCATCTTGTGCGCTGAATACCTTGAGAATTGTCATTCCAGTTTTGCACATGCAGGCCAACCAGATTACGGTTTACCGAAAAGTAAATCGGCGCAACAGCCATATCATTCAGCATAATCTGTTCTGCTTTGGCCATCACTTTGGCGCGAGCCTCAAGATCAAGCATGCTATTGGCCTCATCGAGCAGACGATCAAACTCTTCATTTTTGTAATCCGAATAGTTGAGCGGCCCTGTATCGCCTTTCATCAGGAATAGGAAATTGTCCGGATCATTATAATCGGCAACCCAGCCAGCATCGGCGATCTCAAAATTGCGCGAACGATAATCTGCATAGGCAACTTTCGGCTCAGCCCCAATCAGTTCGGCCTCAACACCAATTTGCCGCCACATATTCTGCATCGCCACCATGATCTGTTTGCGATCCCCGGCAAGGCGATATTTAACCTCAATCTTCAACGGGTTATTCGCATCATAGCCCGCTTCGGCCAGTAATTGCATGGCCAGGGCATTGCGTTCTTCTTGTGTCATGGAGGCTTCGTCCATATGCGGCAATTCATCCGCTGACACATAGTTTTGAATGGTTGGTGGCACAAAGGCATAGGCCGGCACTTCACCGGAACGCAAGACTTTGGTCACCATGGTTTCGCGATCAAGCGCCAAAGACAAAGCCCGACGAATACGGACATCATCATAAGGCGGCTTTGTCGTGTTGAAAGCAATATAGGTGGTGGCCAGCACCAACTCATTACGCACCACGCCCGGCATGTTTTTGTTGATAAAGCCAATTTGCTGAATCGGATAGCATTGCGAGCAGGAATTTACATCCAACTCACCGGCACGAAAGGCCCGCAAGGCTGCCGACACATCGCCATTCGGGGTATAGACAACTTTGTCGATGGCAACATTATCCGCATCCCAGAACTTGTCATTTTTAACAAGAACCAGACGACTATTCGGGCGCCATTCCTGCAACACATAAGCGCCATTGGAAACCATAGTGCCGGGCTTGACCCAAGCATCACCAACTTCTTCAATCAAATGTTTGGGTACTGGCCATGTGGTATAATGCGTCATCAGGGTGCGGATGAAAGGCACTGGCTTTTCGACTTGTAGCTCCAAGGTCAAATCATCAATCGCCCGTGCGCCCAGACTATCAACGGGCATTTCACCCTCATTGATAGCGCGGGCATTTTTAAACACATAAATCAGCGACGCATAAGGCGCAGCCGTATTGGGATCTAATATACGCTTCCACGCAAAAACAAAATCATGCGCCGTAACCGGCTCCCCATCGGACCACACCGCGCCTTCGCGCAGTTTGAAAGTGTGGGTCAAACCATCTTCACTAATCTGGTGATCCACCGCCGCCCCAAAAGTTGGATTGCCATAGGCATCTTCGGTAAACAGCCCAAGGATCATATCGCCGATAATATTGTTTTCCCATGTGCCATTGGCCTGATGGGGGTCGAGCGTATTAGGCTCTGAACCATTGCCGCGATTAAGGGTGACAATGCCGTCTTCACTGCCTTGCCCGCCATTTGCATTCTTGTCGGCTTTGCCGTCTCCCCCGCCACAGGCAACCAGAAATAATGCCAAGGCCGCTGCCATGAGGGCTTTGGCCGCAAATATCTTGCGCGAAGGGCCAGCTTCCGATTGCGCCGCCCTATCAAAGGTCTGTCTAATGGGGGTCAATGGTTTTCTCCTCTTGAATGTAATGAAAGGCCAGCAAGGCTGGCTTTGTGGTTTGTTTGGAGGCTATACTAACGGAAAACCGTGAATGGAGCCTAGGAAAATGTTTCTCTCAACTGCAATCCTTGCCGGATTTATGACCATATTCGGGGGTAATTTTGACGCAAATTTGTCCGAACGTTCGATTGTTGAATGTTTAGAGCTGACCGATGATAGTGAGCGCCTTGCCTGTTATGACCGCAATGCCACGCTTTTGCGCGCCGCTATTGCTGTTTCTGAAGGAAATGAAGGACTTACAAGCGAAGCCAAACGGCCCGAAGTGGATGAAAATGAGCGTCGCGGCCTAGCCCGGCTGATATTTGGCGACAAAGCCCCACAGGCCGAAATCAAGGTCACCACCAAGGCGGATAATGTTGAGGATTTTGGCGTCTTACGCCGCGATGGCGACTTAAAAGAGCTAAGCGATGGGGTCACCAGCCTGTCCCTACGAGCAGATGGGGTGGCTATCATCGTGCTTGATAATGGTCAGGTTTGGCGGCAAATCTCTGGCGACAGCGTCAGATTGCGCCTCAAGCGAAAGCCCATAGAATATCAGGCAACTATCAAAAAAGGCGCAGTGGGCAGTTTCCGTATGCACATTGAGCCCTTGGGCAAGACCATAAGGGTGCGACGGATTAAATAAATTTTCAAATTTGAGGTCGTTTAGCGGTCTTTCGGATCGAGAGCATCGCGCAGGCCATCACCGATAAAGTTAAAGCAGAATAATGTGATGGCCATAAACCCGGCTGGGAAGAAGAGCAGCCACGGGGCCGTTTCCATATTCTGCGCCCCTTCGGAGATCAAAACCCCCCAAGATGTCAGAGGCTCTTGCACCCCAAGACCGAGAAAGCTCAAAAAACTTTCCGCCAAAATGGCGTAAGGGATAATCAGGGTCATATAGATGACCACCGGCCCCAGCAGATTAGGCACGATATGGCGACGCACAATATCCATGGGCGTCACCCCGGTAGCCCGCGCCGCTTCGACAAATTCTTTTTCTTTTAAGGTCAGGGTCTGGCCTCGCACAATCCGCGCCATGGTCAGCCATTCAATCGCGCCAATGGCTATAAACATGATCCAAAGCGATGTGCCAAACACCACCATTAAAATAATCACAAAGAAAACGAAGGGCAGCGAATACAACACATCAACAATGCGCATCATCACATTATCAACGGCCCCGCCAAAAAATCCGGCCGTTGCCCCCCATAAAACCCCAATCACAAGGCTAACGGCCGTGGCCATAAAGCCAACAGCTAACGACACCCTTGCCCCGATAAGTGTGCGCACAAACAGATCCCGCCCATTGGCATCAGCCCCGAACCAGAAATTATCTGACGGCGGTGCGAGATAGGCATCATAGAAAATATCATTATAGGCATGGGTCGCAAACATCGGCCCGAACACAGCCAATAACACCACAAGCCCCAAGACCACAAGCGAGGCCATGGCTGCTTTGTTGCGCATCATCCGGCGTTTGGCGTCATCCCACAAGCTACGCCCGGCCATGGGGGACGCGGCTTTTTCCATCGCCTGCACATTGGGATGGTCTTTGGCATATCTGACGCTGCTATTCATCAGGACAATTTCACCTTCGGATCAAGCACCGCCAAGACAAGATCGGCAATCAGATTTAGCAACACAATCAGGGTCGCATATAAAATCACCACCCCCATCACCAAAGTATAATCACGGCTGATCGCCCCTTCGACGAAATAACGACCAATGCCCGGCAGGTTGAAAATTTTCTCAATCACCAGCGAGCCCGATAACAACGCCGCTGTTGCTGGCCCAAGATAGCTGACCAGCGGGATTGCCGCCGCGCGCAAAGCATGGCGCTGAACGATCTGCCATGAGGACAAGCCCTTGGCCCGCGCCGTCCTGATATAATTAGAGCGCATGACCTCAATCATTGACCCGCGCATAAGCCGCGAGATAATGGCAATTTGTGGCAAAGCCAATGTGATGATGGGCAGGATCAGGCTTTTCAAAAAAGTGCCGAGCCCCTGCTGCTCTATCGCCGACCAGCCGACCCAGCCGGAAGTCGGTAGCCAATCATTCCACACCGCAAACAGCAATGTTAAAAGCGGTGCTGTAACAAAATTGGGGATGGTAATGCCCGCCAGAGCGACCCCCATCACGGCATAATCGGCCGCGCCATTTTGTCGCAAAGCAGCCAGCACCCCCAAAAATGACCCTAAAAACACCGCCAATATTAAAGAGGAAAGCCCAATCGTCGCGCTCACTGGCAAGCCCTGCAAGACCAACTCGGTCACGGTAAAATCGCGAATTTTATAAGAAGGCCCAAAATCCCCCTGCAATACATTGCCCAGATAGTTGAGAAATTGAATTGGCACAGGCTGGTCGAGATTATAGCGGGCTGCAATATTGGCCTCAATTGCTGGCGGCAAAGAGCGGTCGGAGGTAAACGGACCACCCGGTGCTAGTCGCATCATGAAAAATGCAACTGCAATCACCACAAGCAGGGTAGGAATCGCCGACAGGAGCCGTTTCAGCGTGTAAAGGAGCATTTAAAATAACAATCCTTACTCTAAGTTACGCAACGCGCTTTTCTAACGCAGCCCCCAGCCGGTGCCTTTTAGCAGGATGTTGCGTTATAATGCAACATAGACCTTGCCACGCGGCATCAGTTTTTTTACCCCCATTAAGCTTGCCCTCGCCAGAGAAATAGGCTCGGATTGGGCACCATTAGCCGATTTTATTTTAAAGGGGGAAAGCATGGAACAAATATTCGCAAAAGGAACTCAAAAAATGAGCGTTTTAATCAAAGGCTTTTTTGTCATTCTGTTAAGCATAGGCCTGATCGCCTGTGACCGCCCGCAGGATACAGCAAAAACCGATAGCACCGACAAATCCGCCTCAGCCGATAAGGCTCAACAAGCCTCCGAAACCAGCGCAACCGGCCCGGCCTTGTGGAAACTTTCCGATGATGACACCACCATCTATCTGTTTGGCACGGTGCATATTCTGCACAAAGACATTGATTGGAAAAATGAGGTGCTGGAGGCAGCTTGGACTGACAGCCCAATTGTCTATTTTGAAACCGATACCAGCGAAGAAGGGCAGCAGCAAATCGCCGCTATGATACCGCAAATCGGTCTCAACACACCAGGCGTCACCTTGCAAAGTTTTTTCACCGATGAACAATGGGCCTTGATCGAGCAATCAGCCGCAAAGCTCAATCTTCCCATTCAATCCTTCCAAAATATGCGCCCTTGGCTCGTGGGGGTTTTGCTGAGTGTGCAAATGATCATGGCCGATGGCGGCGATCCTGAATCCGGTGTTGAAACCATATTGCGAGCTGAGGCTCTCGCGGCGGGCAAATCCATTCGCTATTTTGAATCGGTTGAACAACAGCTCGGCTTTTTTGCAGATATGTCCGACGAAGATGCCGCCGAATTGCTTTATGAGGGCTTAGTTTTTTACAATGAAAACCCCGGCTATTTCCAAAAACTGGTAGATGAATGGCTGGCAGGCAATGTCGCCGCCATTGCTGACATTATGATAGAGGGGCTTGCCGGGCCGGACAATGTTGCCGAAATACTCCTATACAGCCGCAATCGCAATTGGGTGGAAGAGATGACCCGCCTGATGAACGAAGAAGAAGGCGTGTTTTTTGTTGCCGTTGGGGCCGGCCATCTGGCGGGAGAAAAATCCGTTCAGGATTACCTTCAGCAAGCAGGCTTCACGGTTGAGCGTCAATAAGCCAATAGCGAAACTATCCTGACCGTTTGATTGAAAATTGTTTTGCAATCTCGTCAATCAAACGGTCCGCAACTTCTTGCTTATCCATCTCCGGCCAGTTCTCAGTGCCGCTATCGCTAATCAGGCTAATTTGATTGCGCGCACCGCCCATGACATTCGCGCCCGATAACGCGTCATGGGAAACATCATTGGCGATGATCCAATCACAGCCTTTGCTTTTGCGTTTTTCTTTGGCATGGCGCAATACGGTTTCGGTTTCAGCGGCAAAACCGATGACCAGCTTGGGGCGCTGCTTTTTGCGCATGGCAATGGTTTTTAAAATATCGGGATTTTCCGTCAAAGAAATTTCGCCCAAGCCACCCTTATCTTTTTTGATCTTTTCTCGCGCTGCGCTAGAAGGGCGATAATCAGCAACCGCCGCGCAGAATATGGCCACATCCACAGGCAAAGCTTTCTGGCAAGCCTTTAGCATTTCCCGCGCCGTTTCAACCCGAATGGTCTTTACCCCAACCGGGTCCGGCAAATCAGTGGGGCCTGAAATCAATTTCACCTTCGCTCCGGCCCGCGCCGCTGCTCTTGCAATAGCATAGCCCTGCTTGCCGGAAGAGCGGTTGGCAAGATAGCGCACAGGGTCAAGCGGCTCATGGGTTGGCCCGGCGGTGATTAGAATCTTTTTACCGCGCAAAGCCCCTGTGGCGGCAGCAATCAAAAACTGCTCAGCGGCATCAGCAATGGCAAGAGGTTCTGCCATGCGACCAAAACCATATTCCCCGCAAGCCATATCGCCCTCATCCGGGCCAATAAATAAAACACCGTCTTCGCGCAATTGCTGATGATTGCGCCTTGTGGCGGCATGCTCCCACATGCGCACATTCATGGCCGGGGCCATCATTACCGGCTTGTCCGTAGCCAGAAGCGCCGTTGAGGCAAGATCATTGGCCAGCCCGTTAGCGAGCTTGGCCATAAGGTCGGCGGTGGCCGGGGCAACCACAACCAAATCCGCTGAACGCGATAATTCGATATGGCCCATCTCGGCTTCATCTTTGAGGTCGAAAAGATTGCTAAAACATTGCTCGCCGGACAGGCTTGCGACCGAAAGCGGGGTCACAAATTCAGCGCCACCTTGGGTTAAAATTCCGCGCACGCCAATGCCCCGTCGCTTGAACTCGCGTATCAGCTCAAGAGATTTATAGGCAGCAATACCGCCGCCAATAATCAGCAAGACAGATTTTTTGGACAATAAAAAAATCCTTTTCCTAACGGGTGGGTGCAATTGGGGCATATTACACCACTTAATGCCATATGGGGGGCTTTATAAGGCAAACCCGTTAAGAAAAGGAAGGCGCCATCACTGGCAGCCGGATCCCCCTCATGAATGAGGGAGGGTAAGGCGGCAAAAGGGAAATCTTTGCGAGAATACTCGCTTAAATTGTCCCCGGGGTTGCCGCCTTGTTAACCGCCCGGAAACAATCGAGCAAAAACAGACCAAACAGGACCAAAAACCAGTTATCCGGTTCGGAGGCCGCATAATTGGCGTTGAAATAGCCAATCATGGCAAAGAACAGGGCAAAGCGCAGAGCAAAGGAGATAGTGAAATTCAACGCCTTCACTTTACGGCGCGCTGACTTTTCCTCGGGTGTCTCGCGCAACCAAGGCTTCCCGATCTGGGACACATCAGGCACAAATTCCTGATTGCGACCCGGACCGCGTGAGGGCTTGGTCACTCGGCCACCTCTGGTGCCAACATAGAGCGTCTCACTCTCGGCTGTATCTGCGACCATCTCCGCCTGTCTGCTTTGGTCATTACGAGCCTCATCATGAGGCACTTCATGGCGCAGGGGCAAAAATGGTATTCCCGAAGGGATTGCCGCAGGCTGTGGTCTGAACGGTGTTCTTTTTCCAAAAGGCATGGCTTAGCTCCTCCTCAGTAGCTTCCATGCCTACAAGTCTGGCAGGCAGATATTTCCGAAAACCTTAACTGATTGCTGGCATTTATAGAAAATCAATCGCCATATTGCCGCCGCAATTAACTGCAACTTATTGATTTTATTAAGACAATCAGAAAGTGCGGTTTTTCATCGCTTTGGCTAATTGAGAAATAGTTTCCCCGGACAGTTTTATGCCATCCTCGCCAACAAACGAAACCACCCGTTCAGCAGCGTCAGCAAAATCGGGAAATTTGCGCGCCAAACGAAATGCCGCCTGCGCCGAGCGCTGCATATCTTTGGCCAGTGCCACAGGTCCCATAAAGCCATTTATATAGCCCCGCACCACCGGATCGGCGGTTTCCCACATATTAATTTCCGGATCGAGGGCCCGCGCGACCCCCTCAACCACCACCATAGTGCGCTGAAGCAGCACTAATTCCGGGCGCAAATGCATGTCGAAGATTTCAGTAACATCAAATAATTGCTGCAACACCCGCGACATATCCACGGTTGAAGAATCCTTGCCAAAAATCGGCTCGCCTACTGAGCGCAAGGCCGTCGCAAAACTATCCACCGAATAAGAAGCGTCAATATAGCCGGCATCAAAATGGGCTTTGGCAGCGCCATAATAATCGCGCTGAATAAAACCAAAAATGATTTCCGCAAAAACCTTACGCGCCTGCTCATCAAGGCGACCCATAATACCAAAATCAATCAGCACCAATCGGCCCTGATCATCAATCAGCACATTGCCCTGATGCATGTCAGCGTGAAAAAACCCATGCTCCAGAGCTTGGGTCAAAAAACTGCGCATCAATCTTTGCGCCAGCGCCTTGCGGTCAAAGCCTGCCGCATCAAGCGCCGCAAGATCCGAAACCGGAATACCATCGACCCATTCAATGGTCAGCACACGGCGGGTTGAATATTCCCAGATAATTTCCGGCACATGAATCTGATCATCATCCATGAGGTTTTCGCGCAATTCCGAAGCTGCACCTGCTTCCATGCGCAAATCCAACTCAATATGAGCGGCGTCTGCCAATGTCTGAATGAATTTGACCGGCTCGGTCCGGCGGGTCGCCGGAAAAAGGAACTCCAGAGTTTTAGCCCCGCGCAAAAAGGCACGAAATTCCAACCGCGCTTTTTTTTCGATTTCCGGGCGCAAAACTTTAACTGCCACCTGACGACCATCTTTAAGACGGGCTTTATGCACTTGGGCAATAGAGGCCGCGGCAATCGCTTCAGAAAATTCTGTAAATATTTCTTGAATCGGCTTGCCAAGCGCCTGCTCAATTTCCTTGCGCGCCTCTGCTTCGGGAAAAGGTGGCATCCGGTCTTGCAATTCCCCTAGATCATCGGCCATTTCAAAACCAATAACATCAGGGCGGGTCGCTAATAGCTGCCCAAATTTCACATAGGCTGGTCCCTGCCCGCCCAAGGCCCGCGCCAGTCTTTGCCCGGGGCGCAAATCTTTGCCCCGCGCCCCAAGGCGCGACCACCAGCCTAAAAACCGCAAGGGCCATGGCAGCGCATCAGAAAATTCTCGCGGCAATAAAGCATCATAGCGGGCAAGCATATGGGCCGCCCGGAACAATCTGAAATAATCTGCGAAAAAGCCCAGCATGGATTACAATTTCCACCCATAATGGAGAGCGGCAATCCCCCCGCTTAAATTTTCATAGGAGACCCGCGAAAATCCTGCTGCTGAAATACGCGTAGCAAAAGCATCCTGTTTGGGGAAGCGACGAATGGATTCGACCAGATATTGATAGGATGCGCGATCTTTTGCGACTACTTCACCAAGGCGCGGAATGACATTAAAAGAATAGCTGTCATAAATTTTCTGCATGGTCTCAATCACCGGATGCGAAAATTCCAGACAGACAAAACGCCCGCCGCGCTTCAATACGCGATAGGCCTCTTCAAGAGCGCGGTCCATATGAGTGACATTGCGAATACCAAAGCCGATTGTATAAGCATCAACAATATTTTCCGGCAGGGGCAATTCCTCAGCATTGCCGCAAATGCGGGTGATCTGACATCCAAATTTTTGCGCATCCTTGCGCGAAATCCCGGCCACCATCATCGCATGATTAATATCGCAAACCATGGCCCGGGCCGCCTCGCGACCGCGCTCGGGGCGCTCTGCTGCTCGTTGCAAAAAGCCAATGGCAATATCGCCCGTGCCCCCGGCCACATCGAGCAGCGCCTGCCCCGGTTGCGGGTTAAGGCGATCCAGCAACACTGATTTCCAAATCCGATGAACCCCGCCCGACATGAGGTCATTCATCAGGTCATAATTCTCAGCGACCGAATCAAACACCGCCCGCACCATGCCCTCTTTTTCAGGAGCTGGCACATCGCTAAAGCCGAAACTGGCGGTATTTTGGGGTTGGTCCATCATAATGGCACTCTTTTAACGCTTAATGTCCTTACATATAGGGTTTTTTCTCAATAAATCCCTGTTGACGGGCAGCCATCATTTTGGCAGCATCTCATTCGCTGAAAAACTGAAATAAATCAAGCTATTGGCATGAAATTCGGCCCTCTCTCAGGCCAAATCATGACTTTGCGTCTAAATAATCGATATTACGGGAAAAGAAGGGGATAATCCGATGATCAAATCCGAACTGGTTGAAAAGCTCGCAAATGACAACCCACAGCTTTTCGCCCGGGATATCGAAAAAATCGTCAATACCGTCTTTGACGAAATTGCCGGCGCGCTGGCCGAAGGCAATCGGGTGGAATTGCGTGGCTTTGGTGCGTTTTCCGTCAAACATCGCGCCGCCCGCATTGGTCGCAATCCCCGCACCGGCGAGGCGGTTGCCATTGATGAAAAATGGACTCCGTTTTTCAAGGCCGGCAAAGAAATGCGGGAGCGTCTCAATCGCAAATCCCCCAAAAATGACAATCAAGGCGGCCAAGGCGGCGATAATGTCGTGGATGTGAAGTTCTAGGTTCACCTTCTTAAACGAGCGACCTTCACTGGAATTTAACCATAAGAGGGATTAAATAACCCTCATGGGAAAGTTCTTTTCATCCATCATAACCTTTATTCTCGGCGGACTATTGCTGTTGTTTATGGTCGCCAATCGCACCCCGGTGCGCCTTGGTCTTGATCCGTTTAATGCAGAAAACCCTGCCGTCGCTTTGCCTTTCACCATGCCCTTATGGGCAGCTTTATTTGCAACGCTTTTTCTGGGGTATTTTCTCGGCGCTTTTGGCATGTGGCTATCCGGCAGCAAGACACGACAAAAATTGTCGAGCCAGAAAAAAGAACTGAAACAGCTAAAGCAGGAATTATCCGCCGCTTTGCAAACACAAAAAGACCAAGCTGAAAGCGAAAAAATCACCCCCGCCCTGCGGCAGGATGAAGATGGTAATAGTATCTAACCCCGCACACTTTATCTGGTTACGCTCGCGGGATACCGCGAGCGCGGCGCATAAGCGCCGACGCGCAGTCGCGCTTGAAAGATGGCGTTGGTTTCGTTCGTAAGAAGGTCATTGGGGCCTGCACCCCAACTAACCCCGCACCGCCCAATCAAAAGTCATTTTGGCCACTTCGCGGCCGCTTTCATCATAGAGACTGACCGCAACATCAAGGCGCACCTTGCCATCGGCTTCCAATTGAGATCGCAATTGATCGGGGCTGTCTTTGGCCTCTGCCTTGGCCGTCACATCGCCTTTGGCAAGTTTTAGATATTGCACCTCGGCCCCGGCAGCGACCGGTTTTAAGGTGAACATTTTATCGGCAAAAATTGTTGCCATGGCCATGCCGGAAGCCGTTTCCGCCAAAGTGTACATAGC
>WFQB01000192.1 GCA_015487305.1 Parvularculaceae bacterium
GGAAAAAGGCCGCGCCCGCAAGCGCGCTCTGGCCGCCCGGGCTTTGGCTGATATTGCGGTTTGGGTTTGAGTTTGCCTCACGCTGAAAACACAGCACCCTGACGCCATCTCCACATCCTGAGCTTATTGAAGGACGAAACGCAAGGCTGCGTCTTGCACCTCTTCGATGAGTAAGGGGCAGCGGACAGAACATTCTCGGAAATAAAAACCAGCTCATCCTGAGGAGCCGCCGCGAGGCGGCGTCTCGAAGGATGGAGGCTAAGGAAATCAATTTTCCACATGCATACCTGCTTGCAAGCCTCGGATTATTCACGCTGAAAACACAGCACCCTGACGCCATCTCCGCATCCTGAGCTTGTCGAAGGACGAAACGCAAGGCTGCGCCTTGCACCTCTTCAATGAGTAAGGGCGGCAATCAACAAAAAGCCAAATTGCGCCTTGGTTATTTTCAAATATCCTTGACCATTTTTGCCAATGGAACTTCTACCCCTGATGGGGTTTTTTCCATCCAGCGCCCGATCTCGAGAAAACCGTAATGACTATAGAGCGGTACCCCCGCCATGGTCGCGGCCAACTCCACTTTTTTGAAGCCTTCTTTGCGGGCAGCCTGTTCGCATAATTGCAGGATCAAAGTGCCAATGCCGCGCCTTGTGTAATCGGGATGAGTATACATGGCGCGCACGCGGGCGGCGTCTATTTTCGGGTCGAGCAGGTCCGGGTCACGGCCTTGGGTGTGGTCGCCCCCAAACAGGGTTTTGCGCCTTGACCAACCACCACAGCCCGCCATCACCTCTCCCGCCATGATGACAAAATAGGTTTGATCGCGCACCAGCAGACTATCAAGACCCATCACAAATTTGGAGGCTTCAATCTGCTCGGGACTTAAAAACTCTGTTTGCAGCTGCTCAATAGCCATGCTCATCAAATCGCGCATTGCATCGAAATCATCCAGAGTGGCTATTCGGTGCGTGAGTTTCATAAGCCCCAATTTACACCCTTCGACCCATAAAAAAAGATGCCGGGAGAAATCCCGGCATCTCTTAATTTTTCAAACTTCGGCTTACACCGAATATTATCAAGCTTAGAAGTTCTTCCGAGCACGCAGATAATAGGTGCCGCCAGCAAATCCACCCGGCGCTGTTGCCGGATAGGATGAACCAACAATGCCAGCCCAAGGATTGTCTGTTGGGTAACTATCGAAGATGTTTTGCACACCGGCAATCACTTCAAAGCCATTGTCGAAGCTGTAGCCAGCCTCAACATCAACAGTAAGCTGGGCGTCTGCATTGATTGGCAGCGATCCTGAATCAAGGTGGGCTTCATAGAACTCACCATAATAATTGAACCGGCCAAGCATGCGCCATGGACCTTCGGTGTGAACCACTTGCAGATTACCGCGCCAATCTGGCAGGTTATCTTCAAGCTGTCTCACCCGTGTCGGGTTCACAGTGGCACCAACATTGGTCACTTCGGTGTCAGTATAATTGACAACCAGAGTTGCTTTGGTGTCACCACTTTGCGTGAACTCAAGCGGCATGGTTGCCACAAGGTCCATGCCCCGTGTTTCCGTGTCAAAGTCGTTATTGAAGAAGCCGAACTGAGTCAGATCCTCAAAACCGGTGAAGTCACTGGCCGTAACAACGCCATTATTGGCAAGGAAGTTGATATACTCACTTGGCGTATCAATACCATTGGCTGTCAGAACCGCGTCAGTAAAGCCATTTTCATTGGACAACCAGTTCAGGGCTGCCAAGAAGTCGATTTGGCTCGACAAAGCAATCCGGTCCTCAAGCTTGATATTGAAGAAGTCAAGCGTGACATCCATCTGACCAAGGCTGAAGACTGCGCCAATGGAGAAGTTTTCGGCCTGCTCCGGTGTCAGGGTTGGACGTGCCAACCCAAGACCACCATTGCTGGTCGACGAAATATAGTCAGCCACAATCTGACCGGCCACAGAGGTCAGCGGGAAGGTCCCCTGATCTTGCAGCTGACCACCAGTAAACTGGGTGGTCACATTGATCACATTGACCTGACCCGCCGTTGGAGCATGGAAGCCCGTGGAGAATGTACCGCGCAGGCTGAACTCGTCAGTTGCACGCCACAGAGCACCAATCTTGTAATTGGTGTCTTCACCGAAATTGTCATAATCCTCATAACGGACAGCCGCTTGAATTGTAAACGCGTCTGTCATATCGGCTTCCATGTCCACATAGAAGGACTGGTGAGCCAGAGAATTGGTGCCGGCACTGGCCGGGGTGAAGCCGCCAAAGCCGTTGGATGAGGACGAGAAGCCCTGACCCAGAGGATAGGCACCACCAGCCGCAGCAAGAGGACCAAGCGCGTAAGACGCTGGGTCACCGGCTACAACTTCAAACTCCTCCTCGCGCCATTCATAACCGAAAGCGACGTTCAGATCAGAAGCAAAGCCTTCAACCGGAACCCCATAGACGAAGTCGAGATTGACAGCATTTTCAACCTGACCATAACCGCCCGGATTGAACGATGTTGGTGTGTTTGGCCCGAGGCTGGCATTGACCGTGTTATTGATGAAGAAATCAACCTGGCTATTGCCATAGTAATAGCTGATATCCCAACCAAGTCCGTTGCCAATGGCCCATTCGCCGCGCATGCCGAGATTGATGGATTTGTCTTCCATCTCACCGCCAAAGCGTGGGGTAAAGCCACCCGGGAACAGCTCCACAAAGGAGAAGCAGTTTGCATCAGCCTGAATTTGAGCCAGGAAGGTCGGATCAGGGATAAGCCCGCCTTGGGTCAGCGGAATACCGGCAATACAATCACCTGTATCATTGACACTCAAATCACCAACCAGAACGGACGGCACATTGTCATTATCCAAATCCGCTGGATCTGGCAGACCAGTATCGGGATCAACTTCAGGACCACGGAACACACCACCACGATTGGTTGGGTTCCGGAAGAAGAAGCCACCTTCTACTTCGCGATTTGCATAATTGGCAAAACCATAAAATTCATTGGCTTCACCAAATTCGGAACCGAAATTCGCCCATAATTTATAGTCGCTTTTCACTTCCGGTGCGCCCCAAATTTGTGCTGGATTGGCAACGGCTGTGTTACCGGCAGCAATCAGAGCCGCAGCATCATCGCGCTGAACGGAGCGGCTGGTTGGATCAGCCTGACGATATTCACCAGACAGGTTCAGGAAACCGGCTTCGCCAAGTGGCAGGCCGACTTTACCAGAAAGCTGATAGAATGTGCCATCCCCTTCATAGGTGGAGCCTGCTTTGGCCTCAACAACACCGCCCTCAGATGAGTCATCAAGGATGAAGTTGATCACGCCGGCAATGGCGTCAGAGCCATATTGCGACGAAGCACCGTCACGCAGAACCTCAACCTGTTTCAGGGCGATGCCCGGAATGGTGGAGACGTCTGGACCTTGCGAACCGTCAGCAATACCACCACCCAAGAAAGTGATGACCGCTGCACGGTGGCGACGTTTGCCATTGACGAGGACCAATGTGTTATCCGGTGACAAACCACGCAGATTTGCCGGACGGATAAGGGTCGCCGCGTCGGAAATCGGCTGGGTGTTGACATTGTAAGACGGAATGTTGGTGCGCAACAATTCCGTCATGTCTGACGTACCCTGATTTTGGAAATCATCAGCGCCAATCACATCGATTGGGGCTGGTGAATCGGCTGCAGAACGACCTTCGCGGCGGGTACCAGTAATGACAATCTCGTCATCCTGCGCCATTGCGAAAGTTGTGAGTGCATCAACGGCCACCAGTGAAAGCGCGGCTACTGAGCACAAATAAATATGCTTTTTCATAATTCCTCCATTTTCGGCATACAAGGAGGTTATTTGCCGCCGTAACGCCATTGCTGACAAGCACCGAAAACAGCAAAATGCAATCATGGTTAATTTTTTCCACAATTTGTGTCTATACAGATACATATCGGGCTTTTTATTGCGCCTTTTCGCACGAAACTGCTCTTTGCCGAGAGGCGAATGGCCATTAGCTCTGTTTTGCCCCCTTCCAAACATCAAAAATCCCGTAAAAAGCGGCCTTCAGGGGGGCAAAATCGCCGTTAAAAAAACCTGTCCGAGAAGGGCCGCAACATCTTGTTTTTGCGCGGCGAAACTACCATAAGTCCGAGGCTGTCACCGCAATGCAATATGCGAGAGTTTCCTCTTATGACTTATGTCGTCATCGATGCCTGTATCATGTGCAAATATACCGACTGTGTGGAGGTATGCCCGGTTGATTGTTTTTATGAGGGGGAAAATACCCTCGTCATCCACCCGGATGAGTGCATTGATTGCGGCGTTTGCGAACCAGAATGCCCGGTGGACGCGATCAAGCCCGACACAGAGGACCCCGATGGCAAATGGGTGGCTTTAAACTCCAAATTTGCGGTATCTTGGCCCAATATCACCCTTAAGAAAGACCCCCTTCCCGAGGCCGATAAATATGCCGAAGAAACAGGCAAGCTGGAGAAATATTTCTCAGAAAAACCCGGCACCGGCGATTAAATCCCATTGGCAAAGCTGAGCGCCCCTAAATATTCAGTAATAACAATATGTTATCTAGAGCGCTTTAAGCAGCCCCTATCTTGGTATAGATGATGTGCGCCCTAAAAGGCGGTGGAAATTACCGCAATTTTGTGCTATGGTTTTGGCGATTAAGGTAATGAAAACAAGACAAAACGGCTTCTCTCTCGATATTCAGGCATTCTCAATACCCAATCATCTGATCACTGCTTAAACGCGCCCTGTTTTGGATAAAGGGGCATTTTGCAGTGGGTGTTCGTGACGCCAGATTTTCAAGGCCCATAAGGTTTGGGCCCCATTCAATTTGGGGCCATTTGGGCTGGAGAGAGGCTGCGACATCAAAATTCAAGCGACTCGTTTAAAGGACAATCATCATGGCCAGAAAAGCAGCCAGCAAAGCAGCCACGAAATCAGCCAGCAAGGCCAAGAAAAAGGCACCTGCGAAAAAGGCGGTAGCAAAGAAAGCTGTCAGCAAAAAAGCCCCTGCCCGGAAAAC
>WFQB01000193.1 GCA_015487305.1 Parvularculaceae bacterium
GCTTTAGGCATTGACCTTTATGAAAGCGGCGACGCGGTTGAAGGCGCTCGCGAAGCCCTGCGCCGTTTCCGGGCGCGCGGTGGCATTTATGAAACCCTTTCGGAAAATCGCGAAACCGGCAGTAACCTCTCGCGTTCCTTTCGCTTTCTCGAACTAAACGCCCTTGGCCGCTATTATGGTGACCGCGTTTTCGACAGCTTTGAATCAACTTCCTATTTTGATGAAGTTCTCAACGAATCGGCAGGCCTGTTTTATCAAAGTCAGGACACCACCGGATTTAATCCCAAAAATGGCGATGAAATCCAACAAATCTCCAGCTTCATGCAAGGGGTCTCTCTGGACCCGTTAAGTGTCGCCAATTCCGAACGGCGCTTGCAAATTTCCAAAGAGGCGTTTTTGGAAGCCACCCTCAATGGCACATCCATAACCAGCAGCGATGCAGATTTACGCCGTGATAAAGCCAGCCTGCAAGGGCGGTTTTATCCAGCCATTGGCAATGGCGGCTTACCTCTGGCCTTCAGCCTTAAAGGTCAGCGCACTTCCTATCATGACGATTTGCAAGAAACAGTGCGCGATTCTTCCGCCATTGAAAGCTATGTGGGGATGGAGCTTACCCCTTATGACAATATTGCCTTTTACGGCACTTATCGCGATGAGAGCTATAATATCACCGCTGATCGCACTGACTTTCTTCAACGTTTTGGCGGCGAGCATGATTTTACCGAACATCAATATTTCGGCGCCCTTGTCTGGAATCGCAAACTTGCCAATCGGCGGCATTTCACCCTTGCCGGGGGCTGGCAGCAAAAAGATGACCTTGATATTTTCTACACCCCGCAAACAAATTTTGTCGAACGCTTAACCGAAGACGGCGTCAAAACAACCAGCTTCTTAATGGCCAGCTATGCCAAAGGTTATGACCGTCAGGATGTAAAATTCGGCATTGAACTTTTCCGCAAAGACATTGATGTCAATTACACAACCGATGCACTCTTTACCGACGGCACCGTAAGCACTATCGGCGTGCGCAACCCTGGCTATTATATTGATGAACAGGTTGTCTATTTTGATACCCGCTACACCCTGTCCGACAAAATCGTTCTGCAAGGACAAATCAGCTATTTCAACGAATCCTCCAATGATCCGCAAATCACCGCCGATCTCAAAGGCGGCACCGCCAATTATCGCCTTGGCATTGCCTATGAACCCAATGAAAAACATTGGCTGCGCGCCGCCTCATCGCGAGAGAAAATTGCCGTTCTGCCTTTCACCTTGGCACCTCTCTATACGGTGGGTTTGAAAGAATCCTTGCTACCGCTAACGGAGCGTTCGGAAATCGATAATCAGCTTGTGCGTTGGGACGCCCATTGGAGTGACAAGTTTTTCACCGCTGTCGAAATGGAACATCAGACCTTTAACACCCTGTCCTATCTGACCCCGGACCAGGATGCGGCGATTGATATTTTCGACGGCTATATCAATCACATCACTGTCAGCGCCAACTATCTTCCCGGCGGTAATTGGGCGGTCAATGCCCGCTACACACTAACCAATGCCGAAGCTGATGACGCTATCACCAATGGCACCCCGCAGACCCTGCCTTATCTGCCAAGTTCTGAAGGCGGCGTTGGCATTGTCTGGACCCATCCCAATCGTCTCAAGGTCAATTTGCGCGGCATATATATCGGCAAACAGGTGGATACGCAGCAAATCCCCATTGGCGATCATTTCACCGTTGATCTGATTACCTCTTGGGAGCCCTATGACAAGCGTTATGTGTTTGAGCTGGGCGCGCTTAATCTGCTCGATGAAAGCTATGAAGTGCAGCCCGATGTTCCCGCCCCAGGCTTTACGCTTTTCGTTTCCGGCGGGGTAAGGTTTTAATCCATTATGGCCAAACCCACCCCGTCTCTCACCCAACAAAAATCCGGCTGGATCGTGCCTTTGTTTTGGGCGATTGCCATTGCCGTTGTGGCCATGGGCTTAAAATTATCACCGCAATGGTCCGCCATTAACGGATCGTTTTTTGATCAGGCGTCAACCACCGCCCCGGCCAGCCCAGAAGAGCGCGGCATAGTTATTATTGCGATTGATGACCCCTCCTTCGGGGTAATTGATATGCAATGGCCATGGCCACGACAAATGCACGCAGAATTGATTGAGGCTGTGCGCGCCGCCGGGGCCACCGCCATTGGCTTTGACATCGTCTTTTCCAACCCTTCGCAATTTGGCCCCGAAGACGATCAATATCTGGCCAGGGCCGCAAAGGAAGACACTGTTTTTGCCACAGATCTGGTGCGGGTCGAAACCGCTCAAACCACCAGCTATATCCGCAATGAGCCATTGGCCATATTTCTGGAAAATGGCGCACGCACGGGCCGCGCCAATGTCCAGCCCGATGGCGATGGGGTCATCCGACAATTACCCTCCCCCAATGATAATTTCATGCAGGAATTGCTAGCGGCCGCCGGAGAAAAACCGGCGGAAAATCTTTCCGGTGATCGGCTGATCCAATATTTTGGCCCCCATAACAGCTATCCACGGGTCTCCTATTATCAGGCCCTTGATCCGGAAGAATTTTTACCCCCCGGTTTTTTCAAAGACAAAGTTGTTCTGGTGGGCTATTCCCTGCAATCTGACCCCGATGTCTCCACCGCTGACGCTTTTGAAACCCCGTATACGGCCCGCACCGGCTATTTTACTGCCGGGGTTGAAGTGCAGGCAACGATTTATGATAATTTCAAACATGGCCTTGCCATTTTAAACCCGCCGCGCTGGGTCGGCTTCATGCTTTTAGGTCTTGGCAGTTTTCTTGGCTTTCTGGTCGCCCGCTTGAATAAACCTCTCACCCGCTTATTCCTGACATTCGGCCTTGTGGTTTTATTTTTAATTCTCGGCTGGATAAGCCTGCGCTATGGCCGCATCTGGCTGTCGCCTTTTGATATCGGATCAGGCTTTCTTGCGGTCACCGGCACCCTCGCCGCCAGAGATTTTGCCCTAGAGCGCAAAATGCGCAGCGAAATTCAAGGCGCCTTTTCGCAATATCTCTCCCCAGACATGGTCAATAAAATCATCGCCGACCCCTCGCAATTAAACTTAGGCGGCGAGCGACGGGTCATGACCATCATGTTTGCGGATATTCGCGGCTTTACCGGCCTGTCCGAAAGCTTCAAGGAAGACCCGCAAGGCCTTACCCAGCTTATCAATGATATTCTCACCCCCCTTGCCGATGTGGTCATGAAGAATGGTGGCACGATTGATAAATTTATCGGCGATTGCATCATGGCGTTTTGGAACGCCCCCCTTGATGACCCTGATCATGCGGAAAATGCCCTTAAAACCGCCAAAGAAATGGTCACCGCCTTAAAACAAATCAATAAGGATTTATCGACACGGCTTAGCGTCCTTGAAAATAAAGAAATCCGTATTGGCATTGGTCTTAATACCGGCGATTGTGTGGTTGGTAATATGGGGTCAAAATCGCGCTTTGATTATTCGGTTCTCGGCGACACGGTCAATGTTGCTGCACGTCTGGAAGAATTATCGAAAAATTATGAAGCCAATATCGTCTTTGGCGAAGACACATTCCATGCCCTAAAAGATCAATCCATCGGTATTGAACTTGATGCAGTGCAAGTGCGCGGACGCGCAGAGCCATTGAAAATCTACACCTTAAAAGACGATTAGAAGCTTTAGCTTTCTTTGGAAGCCATGCGTTTGCGCACGCGCGCCCCAATCGCTTCAATGTCATGGGCCAATTCATCCTCGACCATTTGCCGATATTGCTTTTTGCCTGTCCTGTTCTCGGCAATCCATTTTTTGGCAAAATCGCCTGATTGAATCTCTTTTAATATCGCCCGCATCTGCTCGCGTGTTGTCTCATTCACAAGGCGCGGCCCGGCCACAAGCCCGCCATAGGCGGCAGTTTCAGAAACAAATTCATGCATCTTTGCAAGCCCCCCCTCATGCAGCAAATCAACCACCAGCTTTAATTCATGCAAGCATTCATAATAGGCCATTTCCGGATGATAACCCGCCTCCACCAGAGTTTCATAGCCCATCACCGCCAAATCCTTGGCGCCGCCACATAAAACCGTCTGCTCGCCAAACAAATCCGTCTCGGTCTCTTGGCGAAAAGAGGTTTGAAACGCCCCAACCCGCGTTGACCCAATCGCATCCCCATAAGCCAGAGCCCGCGCCGCCGCTTTACCGCTTGCGTCCTGATGCACACAAAAAAGACAAGGCAGACCGGAGCCCTGCTCAAAAGCGCGCCGCACCATCGCTCCCGGCCCTTTGGGAGCCACCATAATCACATCAATATTGTCAGGCGGCTTTACTTCCCCATAAACTATCGAAAACCCGTGAGCAAAAAGCAGGGCGTCACCACTTTGCAGATTCTCCGCAATATGCTCTGCAAAAATCTCCCCATGGGCCATATCCGGCGCGGTGAGCGCAATAAGCCGCCCCTGCTTTGCCGCTTCACTCATGGGCAAGACCACAAACCCGTCTTCTTTGGCCTGTTGCCAAGACGGCCCACCAGCGCGCGCGCCGACAATCACCTCATAGCCGCTATCGCGAATGTTCAAAGCATGGGCGCGCCCTTGTGAGCCATAACCAAGAATGGCGATTTTCATGCCCGATAATATTTCGCGGTCCACATCGTCTTTGCCATAGCGGCGCATAGGCTCGTGGTCGGTTTTAGGGGCGGTCATGGCACTTTCCTCAATCTTTTAACCGTTTGAGAAAAGCCTGATAATCTTCCGGCGTATCAATCCCCGGCACCGCCCCATCAATCACCGCCGCAACAATCCTCTCGCCCATTTCCAAAATCCGTAATTGCTCGAGCTTTTCAATTTGTTCAAGCCGCCCGCTTGGCGCTGCCGCAAAGGCTGCAAGGCTCGCCTTTGAAAAGGCATAAAGCCCGATATGCAGAAAATAATCCTGCGGGCGTCGCACCCGTCCCTCTTCATCGTGGGGGCCCGCTTCATCACGAGGATAAGGCGCAAGAGCGCGAGTAAAATACAAAGCCGAACGCAAGCCATCCCCATCAGGCACCGCCAGAACCGCTTTTACACAAGAAGGATCAAGCGGCGAGCCATGGCCCTCTTTAGCCGTTTTGGCAAAAGGACTAACCAAGGTCGAAACAAAAGCCGGGCGCGCTACCTTCATCGCCTTTTCATGCAAATCTATCAAATCATCAAGCACGCAAGGGTCAATCTCCGGCTCATCGCCTTGCACATTGACGATAATATCCGCCTCTATCTTTGTCGCCGCCTCAGCAATGCGCCCCGATCCGGTTTCATGATCAGGCGATGTCATCACCGCCTTGCCACCAAAACTTTCAACCGCAGCAATAATGCGCTTATCATCAGTTGCCACCACCACATGATCGGCCTTGCAGCGCATGGCATTTTCAACCGTGTGCTGGATTAAATATTTTCCGCTATCGCACAAAAGGGGTTTTCCCGGCAGGCGGGAAGATTGATAGCGGGCGGGAATAATGATCGCCGATTTCATATTTGCTTGCGCCTTTCCATATAACCGGTAATCAACACCAACAGACCAAGAGATGCAATAAACCCGGCCAGCACACCAGCGCTATTAGCGACCATATCCAGCCAGTCGGGTTCGCGGCTTTGGGTCAGCCCCTGCAAAAGCTCCAAAACCCCGCTCCATAAAATCAAACCGGGAATAATCAGCCAGCGCCGGGAAAATAGACGCAATCCCCCCAATCCGGCCCCACCAGCCAGCACCCCATAGGCAATAAAATGGGTAATTTTATCCGCATGGTCGGCATTGCCCAAAAATATTTGCGCCAGAAACTCGGCCCAAAGGCTTCCCCCGGGCAAATTATCGGGATTGGGAATAAGGCTGAGCACAGTCACCAGAAGCAGCAACGCCCAGAACAATCGGCGAAAGAAAATATAAATGCCATCCAATGTCAGTGACTTCACCGCAATATCCCTTTATCAATCTGCCATATAGACGCGCCCGCACCGGCAAAACAATGACCAAAACCCGAATTAATTATGACCTTGATATTAACCTTCTCTTTACTGGCAATAGGAATCCGTAACCTTTTTATGCTATCACGCAACTATGTTTAAACATGACGACAATATCGAGCCAAAACGTGAAGACGGCAATCTCCTCCCCTCAATCGGAGAGATGCCGGTCTATGCCATTGGCGATATTCATGGTCGTCGCGATTGTCTCGATCAATTATTGGAAAATATTGCGCAAGACGCCGGCGCAAAGCCTTATCGTCTCATATTTCTCGGTGACTATATTGATCGCGGCCCCGATAGCTGGGGGGTAATTGAGCGCCTTGTATTATTGCGCCGAAAGAAACCTTCCACCATTTTCTTGAAGGGCAATCATGAGCAGGTTTTAATCGATTTCCTCGCCGTGCCGGAAGAAACCGAAAGCTGGCTCGACTGGGGCGGTCTAGAGGCGCTGAAAAGCTATGGGGTTGACAATGTTCGTGGCAAAAGCCTTGAACAGATCCGCGATGAATTTGCTGATCTCCTGCCCGATGATCATTTCAGATTCTTGCTCGACTTGGAATTATACCACCAGCGCGGCGATTATATCTTCGTCCATGCGGGTCTCAACCCCTTGCAAGACCTTGCCCAACAAAAAGAGCAAGACCTATTGTGGATTCGCGATCCGTTTTTGCAAAATAAGTCACAGCGTTGGGGCAATAAGGTTATTGTCCACGGCCACACACCAATTGAAAATGCCGAAGATAAAGGCTGGCGCATCAATGTCGATAGCGGTGCCTATGCCTCTGGCATATTAAGCGCCGTCTGCCTAGACGGCACTGCCCGGCGCTTTATCACCAGCCAATAATATCAATTCGATCTAGCCAACCTTATCGCGTTTGATATTAGTATTGACCGCAACCAGATGCGGGCGATGTACTGCGCGCAATACAGAGCGCAGGGTCTCAACACTACCCGGCGCATCGGTCACCGCAAGACATTTGCCAAGTGCCGTCGCATAATTTTCTCGAGACACAACCTCATAGTCCGGCGATAAAAACACAATACGCGCCCCGGAAAAAATACTTTCCCGCCATGTCTCTAAAATTTCCCGACGCCGCCATGATGGCGCAAAATAAATATCCGGCGGCGCTTCGCGCGATTCCGCTTCAGAAATGACAACAGCCCCAAGATCATCCCCCACATAATGATTATCAACAATAGCGGTGATAATATCAGCGGGTATTTCATAGCTTTGGATCATTTTTATCATGCGCTCATCGGCGCCAAGCACCGCTGCATCTTCCCCATAGCGCTGCATTTCCCGCACCAAAGCATCACAATATTGATGATTGATACTAATACGCTGGAGCATCGCCTGATAGGGCTGGCGTGACACAAGATTAAGGCTCGCTTCTTCATCCCAAAGCCGTGCCAGCTGGTCAAGCCATGGCACAAAATCAAAACCTTCATAATCCTGATGACACATAAACAGGCGCAGCGAGCCACCGGCCGTCTCGCTCATGGCCCCGCGAACAATTTTCAATCCTGCCTCATTGGCAAGCTTTTCCAGAACCGAAAGAGTGTAAATCCCTTGCGCCCTTTGATTGAACTGCCCGACATCATTGCGCATCAGTGCCAAAGAAAGATAAGGCGTCTCCAAAACAAAAACCCCGTCATAGGCCAATAGCTCAGCACATGCGGCCATAAAGTCTTTGGCATTATTGGTCGCCGCAAATTCATCAACGCAAGTAATGACATCAAAGCCACCCTCACCAGCTTTTACCTTCAAACGGCGCAAAAGAGATTTCCCCGGAAAGCGCCCGGTCATGGCATCGGCATTAACCGCCAGATTAGCACATTCATTGGTGCCAAAAGTTTCAATCCAGCGCGGAAATTGCGCCTGCAAAGAACCATCCCCGCAACCAATATCCAGCGCCCGACCATCACGGGTCGACAACATTTCCATAACTTCCGCTACCAGCGAACGCTGGCGATGCTTGTCGGTCTGGGTGGCCGGTACCGGCCTGCGCGATTCTATATCAG
>WFQB01000194.1 GCA_015487305.1 Parvularculaceae bacterium
ACATTGCTAACCCCGGCAACGCTGACAACGCATTGGAACATTTCAGGCTTGAACGCTGCCGATGCCAGCGCCGCATAGCCTCCATAGCTCGCGCCGACAATGCATTTGCGCGACGGGTCAACAATGCCCTCGGCGACAAGCTTATCGACGCCTTCATAAATATCGCTTTGCATTTTTTTGCCCCATTCCTGAAGCGCCGCAAATTCAAGGCGGGAACCATAACCGCCGGAGCCTCTGAAATTTGGCTGATAAACCGCATAGCCTTTGGCAGCGTAATATTGTGCCCACCAATCAAAAGCCATGCTATCGCGCACGCCCTTTGGCCCCCCATGGGGCATGACAATAAGAGGAAGGTTTTTACGGGCCCCATTGGCCGGATAGGTGATATAGCCGGGAATTTCCAAGCCATCTGATGCCACATAATCGAAGGCCTCTACTTTGCCTAATATAGACACATCAATATCAGGGTAGCTCTCCCCGAGAAGAGAAGTTTTACCCGCACCAACATCCAATAGATAATATTTTGCCGGCACACCAGATGCACTGGCTTGGAGAACAAATTTCTTACGGTCTTTAGACCAGGAGGTAATTCGAACATTCTCTCCCGGAAAAACATCCCGTAATTGCGCCTGCAATCCTTTAAAAGCATTATTGGTAAATATCTGGCGCGGCAGATCATCCACTATATCCGCGCCAATCACCAGATCGCGATAAGGGTCTATAATGGCCCCCTCAACATCATATTTGTCTGATGTGGCAAGCTCAGATAATGAGCCATCGGCAATCGATAGAGCATAAAGGCCAATTTTGTCGCCTCCATTGCGACTGCGCACGACAGGCCCCTGCTTGTCAAAGCCAACAATGATCATGCTGGCACCCGCACCATCTTGAGCCTCAGAAGATGATAATGGCTTGAACCGTTTTTCGCCTGCCTCCCGATAGAGATATTTTCGTTTATTGGCTGCGTCATGATAATCAACGCGCATTCTTATCTCACCATCAGGGCCAGCTACAAAATATTCGGTTTCTGATTCACTGGAGACGCGAGCATTGCCGCCCCCTTTATCACCGCGAGTCAACCCTTTTGCAGTGACTTTAACAGATCCGTTTTTCAAATGCGCTTTATAGGCATTAGTCCAGAACTGTATCAGGATATAATCAGGGTCATTGGCAAGGCGTGATAAAATATAGCCATTACCCGCATAATTGCCAAAGCCGCCTTTGGACATTAATTGCCCGGTTGATTTTCCGTCACGGGAAATAGTGATAAAACGGGAAACCTCATAAGTGTTTTGCTGTCCGGCCTTTACTGTTTCAGTTATGGAAATATCAACAATGACCCAATCATCGCTGGCCCAAAACATGTCGCGAATATCACCATGACTAAGCTTAACGGCTGTATTGCGCGACTTATCTGCCAGATCGAAAATAGCAAGGATATTATCCTCATCCGTATGCAAAATAGCTGCTAGCGCACTGCCATCGGGGGAAATTTGATAGCCCTCCTGCTTGGGCAAACCGCCGAATAATTCATGCAGATCACTTTGCGCATGCGCCGAGAAAAAGGCAGCGTTAAAGATAAAAACCGCCACAAATAAAACAAAACCGCGCATGAAAAACCCCTTTTAAGAAACCACAATATAGATCAAACTTAATGATGTAGACTTTAGTGAAATTTTCTTGACACTTCAAGTGTTTCAACGCTTGCCTTCCCGCCGCTCCCACAGGGCCAGCAATGTCAAAGTTGGCACAAAACCATCAAATTGATCAGAAATTTCAACTGTTTCCCACAGCTGAAACAGCCCCTTCCAACCAAACATGGCAACCGCAATAGCGGTGAAAACAAAATCAGTCACAGTGCCAAAACCCAGCACTCTACCAAGGGTAAAGTCAAAAAGGTCGAGGGCAATCGCAAGGGCAAGTTTGGCATTACGCGCATTAAAGCGCGACTTTCTAGCTGGCACTTTCATGATAATTGTCTTGCAAGCCCCCTTTTAATCATCTTCGCGCAGGAAGCTTTGCACATCAGCAAGAAACGCGTCAAATGCATCATGATGCAACCAGTGGCCAGCATTTTCATAATTGATAAGGCGAACATTATTTAAGGCTGTCATGCGACCATCGCGCTCAGGGTCGCTGGCCCAACTATCTTCACCGCGCATCAGTAATATCGGGCATTTTATACCGCTAAATTGATAGAGATAATCTTCTGGCTTGGTCATTGTCGGCAGGTGAAACCCCAGTAAGGGATCATGCTTCCAACCCCACCCATCCCTGTACTGACGAATACCATGCAAAGCCAAATGGCGAGCCTGTTCTGGTTTTAGGTTTTTGTGCACCGCCTGTAATCGCGCCACGGCCTCTTGCGGATTAGCAAAACGGCGCTCCTTGCGGTTATGTTTGGCTAATTTGCGATCTATCCACTTGCGCAAATGCTCGCCCGGCGCGGCGGCGCGAAACCTGTCATACATGGCTTGCGAAACCCCAAGCCCCTCCATGGCAATCACCGAGCGCGTTTTATCAGGATAAGCCGCTGCCAGGTGGAGAACGATATTACCGCCCAAAGAATGGCCGATCAGATGAAACGGTCCGGTAATGCGGCGCTTATCTTCCAACTGCACCATAACAGCAGCCATATCGGCGACCATATCATGATGGTCATAGCCCCCACCCGGCACATGGCCGCTATCGCCATGGCCACGCAAATCAACGGCAATTAGGCAATATTCTTTAATCAGCTGGGCTATGGTCCAATCCCAAGAGCGAGCATGATCCTTAGTGCCATGCACCAGCAAGATTGGCGGCTTGCTTTGGTCTCCCCACAATAGGGCGTTGATCTCTAGCCCTAATATGTCGATGATCAGCCGTTCCGGCAAAGCACCAACAATATTTTCAATCTCTGGTATGTTTGCTTTAATGATATTTGGCTGGCGCGGATTACTCATATTGGTCTTATACTCTTTTCGTGCTGTTTTTTATAAAATTAGAGATGGCAGGTCCAAATATCACCGATTGGCCTTA
The DNA here is from genome assembly GCA_015487305.1 of Parvularculaceae bacterium. Lineage (GTDB taxonomy): Bacteria > Pseudomonadota > Alphaproteobacteria > Caulobacterales > Parvularculaceae > S012-90. The sequence goes on from WFQB01000194.1 coordinate 3,022, forward strand.
AAAGTCCCGTCAATTTAACAGCCCCCCTAGCCGTGGCTTCAAAGCAACGCTTGCAATATTCCTTGTTGTTTCAAGACTTTGCCGTTTGACACAAACGGCCATGTTATCTATCTGCCAAGTATTAAAGTGTTCTCAGCGACACCCGCTCCTAAAAATGCCCCCTTAAATATTGGGCAAATGGTTCAGACGGGTTTCCTCCCGATTTTAAGGAAATCAAGGCGCGAGATCGGCTTTTATTTTGCGATTAACGCATCGCTTATTCCTGGCGGAAAGCGGCGCGTGGACCTCTTAAACTCCGCCCGAGGCCATTTGCGGCCTTGAAAAACAGATAAACCAAAAGCGTTTAACCACGGATAGAATATGACATTTGAAGAACTTGGTCTTGAACCAAAACTACTGCGCGCCATCGCTGAATCTGGCTACGAAACACCCACCCCCATTCAGGAAGCTGCTATACCCGATGCCATAAAGGGGCGCGATGTTCTGGGCATTGCCCAAACCGGCACCGGCAAAACCGCAAGCTTCACACTGCCCATGATACACCGCCTATCACAGGGGCGTGCCAAGGCTCGGATGCCACGTTCATTAGTGCTTGCCCCGACCCGCGAACTGGCGGCGCAAGTTGCTGAAAATTTTGAAAAATATGGCAAATATCACAAGCTAACCATGGCCCTGCTAATTGGCGGGGTCTCCTTTGCTGAACAGGACGCCAAACTTACCCGCGGGGTCGATGTATTAATCGCCACGCCTGGCCGTCTGCTTGATCATCATGAACGCGGAAAATTACTGCTGACCGGCGTTCAAATCATGGTGGTTGATGAGGCTGACCGGATGCTAGATATGGGCTTTATTCCCGATATTGAGCGGATTTTCAAATTAACGCCCTTCACCCGTCAGACTTTGTTTTTCTCCGCCACCATGCCGCCGGAAATTCAAAAACTGACCGATCAGTTCTTGTCAGCGCCGTTACGCATTGAAGTCTCGCGCCCGGCCTCTGCCGCCCCGACCATTACCCAAAATATTATCCGCCTTCCTTCCGGCAATGATAAGTTAAAGCGGGCCGCGCTGCGCCACCTTATCGAAACCTCCGGCGTGAAAAACGGAATCATTTTCTGTAACCGCAAAAAGACCGTAGATATCGTTGCCAAGAGCCTGCAAAAACATGGCGCCAATGCTCGCCCTATTCATGGTGATTTGCCGCAATCTTATCGCATGGAAACACTGGCTGGTTTCCGCGAAGGCAAAATCGAATTACTGATTGCATCAGATGTCGCCGCTCGTGGCCTTGATATCCCCGATGTCTCCCATGTTTTCAACTTTGATGTGCCCATTCATTCAGAAGATTATGTCCACCGCATTGGCCGCACCGGTCGAGCAGGGCGCGAGGGCACAGCCTATATGCTGGTTGGTCCCAATGATGACAAATATTATGCCGCGATTTTGAAAACCATCGATAGCAAAGGCATTAACGAAATAGAAATTGAGGATTTTCTCAAAAATTTCGATATGAATAGTCTCGGCAAATCCAAAGGTAAATTTAGCGATAAACCCCGTGGCCGAGGCCGCGACCGGGGTGATCGGGATTCAAAAAATCGCTCTGATCGGGGTAAAAAAGAACGCCCCACTAAGGCCAGCCCCAAAACTGAAGCAAAGGCTGGCCCCTCCGAAACAGATATCGGCGATACCCCTCCTCAACAAACCAAGAACGAGGAAAAACCCCGCAAAGCCAAGAAAAAAGAAGGCAAAAGCCGCCGTGACACTGATAAGGATCAGGGGGCAAAAGCCGTTGGTTTTGGCGATCATATGCCCGCTTTTATGAACTCTTCCGATCAATAGGCCTGATCTCAAGCCCCCTCACCTTTTTTCCATCAAATTTTAGATAAATTCTGCAGCCCCTCTTAGCCCCCTGTTCAAGCCCTTGTGCTTAGATGACGGGCTGTAGCGCTATATTGCGGCGAATGAGCCTTCTTGAAAGGGTTTCGTGCGATATGGCGATGGTTTTAAGACGAATTCAGGGTGATATAAACATGACCGGGCCATCTTCTGATACTTTGGCAAGCAAGACATGGACGGCTTTGGGAAAAGCGTCACTTTCCCGCACGCCTGAAAACTATCATTTATGGTATTGCCACCTCTCCGGTGACAAGCCGGCGCTCTCTCTTGCCATCAATAATCTGGTCAGCGAATATGGTCATATCACTGATGCCGATTGCGCCGGTCTTTATGAGCAGTTTTTTACCGCCGAGCGGGTTAGCAAGGAGTTTTTGAGCCATATTGGTTCACTGCTTAGCAAGGTAAAATTATTGGAGCAACGCGTCACCCATGGCAAGAACCCAACAATTGACGACAATGAATTAAAACGCTGGGACGAAACTGCGGCCAATATATTACCGCAAGCCGTTCAGGCCTTACAGTTAGAACGGGTGGAGGTAGAGAACTGGCTTGACGAAGCGGTCGCCGTTGTCAAAGGATTGCGCCGCGAAGCCGGAAATAATTTATCTCCAGTCCATATGGATGCCCTGACGGGGCTTGCCGATAAATCATCTTTCAGTGCCGAATTGCAAATCCGTGTTGAGATTTCTTCCGAGCGCTCTGAACCTTTGAGTCTCGCGCTTATCCAAATTCATCATCAAACCGATATCGCCGATGAAACTTTCACCATGCAGGAGCTTGCTCGTGTTTTGAACGGCGCCATTAAGGGGCGCGATTATCTGGCGCGATCCGGTGAATGGGAATTAGCGATGGTTTTACCGCGCACCCGCCTGTCGCAGGCTGAGCGCTTATGTCAAAATATCCTAAGCGAATTGGATGTCATCAAAACCCATCCCAAAAATGGCTGGATGTGGTCAGAAACTGTTGTTGGTGTTGGCCTTGCTCAATTGCATTTCCCCGAAACGCCGACCAAACTTCTGTCGCGGGCCCGCGATTGCCTCACCTATTCCCTCGATAAAGGGCGCGATAATATTGTCTGCGAGGACAGCCCACGCAATGATACAGAAGTGGATGTGGCCGCTATTTCTCTGTTTCCGCTTTCCGGCACAAAATAATCCGCCGATAAACTCTTAAGATATGGTCTTTGCACCCTTCGCACTCATGCGACTTACTCGCATGGGCATCTATTTATATTGCCAAAAATGGCAGGGCGCTGATATTATAAACAGTATGACAGACAAGCAGACACCCCCGATTGAGAAGCACAAAGCGCCGCCCCCCGAAGATATAGCGGCCGACTTCACTGTCCCCCAGCATTGGGGGCGCTATAGTGAGGAAGAACACCGGACTTGGGATATGCTCTATAAGCGTCAGGAGAAATTGCTGCCGGGCTTTGCGGAAGATTCCTATCTGGCCGGCCTGCAAGCGTTAAACCTACATCGCGGCGGCATTCCCAATTTCGACGATCTCAATCAGGACCTTGAAAAACTAACCGGCTGGACCATTGTTTCTGTCCCTTGCCTGGTGCCAGATGATATTTTCTTTGAGCATCTTGCCAATCGTCGCTTTCCGGCAGGTAATTTCATCCGCCGCCCTGATCAATTGGACTATATTCAGGAACCGGATATTTTTCATGATGTCTTTGGGCATGTGCCCATGCTGACCAATCCTGTTTTTGCTGATTATATGCAGGCCTATGGCGAAGGGGGCTTGCGCTCCTTGAATTATGACTGCCTAAAAAATCTCGCTGCCTTATATTGGTATACGGTTGAATTTGGCCTGATTAAAACCGATAAGGGCCTGCGCATATATGGAGCCGGGATTGTTTCATCAGCCTCCGAAACCAGATTTTGCGTGGAAGACCCCTCCCCCAATCGACTGGAATTTAATCTCGAACGCGTGATGCGCACCGATTATATCATTGATGATTTCCAGCAAACTTATTTTGTCATAGAGTCTTATGAAAGCCTGTTCAAAGCCACAGTCGATACAGATTTTGGGCCGCTTTACGAGCGCCTGCCAAATCTATCGCGCTTTTCCGTAACCGATATTGTTGATGACAAGGAAGTTATCCATAAGGGGACACAGGCTTATGCCAATTCTGGCGGGCGTTTTGCTGAAACGGGTTAATGACTAACAGCCCTAATCTTCCCATTTTATGGACCTTTCGCCGCTGCCCCTATGCCATGCGGGCACGATTGGCACTTGCCATAAGTAAAATTCCCTTTGAATGGCGCGAAATTATATTGCGCGATAAACCTGCAGCCATGCTTGAAGCCTCTCCCAAAGGAACAGTGCCAGTTCTGGTCCTGCCTGATGGCACAGTTTTGGAAGAAAGCCTTGATATCATGTCTTGGGCGCTTGAGCGCAATGACCCTGAGGGCTGGCTTGACTTTTCCGATGCCAAGAGGCGCGAGATCAATAGATTGATTGCGCAAAGCGATGGTGATTTTAAATTTCACCTTGACCGCACCAAATATTATACGCGCTATGAAGGGGCCGATCCGCAGTTTCATCGAGCCGAAACGTTAAAAATATTGCATCAATGGGATCAGCGATTAAGCCACGCCGGACAGTTTTTTGGTTCCCGCCCATGTCTTGCAGATATGGCCATATTCCCCTTTGTGCGCCAATTTGCCAATATTGACCGGCAATGGTTTGCAGCACAGAAGCTTCCTGCATTGCAGGCTTGGCTAGAGGGTCATCTTGAGTCAGCGCTCTTTACCCAGATAATGGAAAAGCACCCACCATGGCAGGACGGTGATGCGCCACTTCTTTTTCCGCCGCAAAACCCTTAAGGCCAATAAAAAGGGCGACCCAAGGGCCGCCCTTTTCAAATCATTATCCGTTTAACTTCTAGAAGTCGTAACGGACGCCAACTTTAGCACTCCAGGTGGAGATGCGTGTGTTGACGCGATCCTGTGGCTGATAGAAATCCGTGATGACATATTGGGTGCCAGCAGGATTCAGTTCGGCCTCGACCAGAGCAACACGGCTGACGTCATTATAGCGACGCTCGCGGAAAATGCCCCATTCGTCATTGATCAGATTGCCGACATTACGCACATCAAGAGAGACACGCAGACGGTCATTGCCCAAAGTTTTCGGCAATGGAATCTCCTGTTGCAGACGCATATCAACCTTGCCCCACCAGCCGTTAAAGAAGGCGTTGCGTGGTACGATACGACCGGCATATTCAGACAACTCATCATTGGCTGCAATGAAGTTCAGGTAATCAGTCAATGCGGTTGGATCGGAATTGACAGTGTCGATCAACGGATCATTGCCACCATTTGGCACATAGAGCAGTGAACGACGTTCGCTGTCATCGCTGTCACCAAACATGTTGCAGGCTCCGGCACGCGCATCGCTACCGCAATTGGTATCGAAGGTATAGCTATAAGGCGACCCTGAGTTCATTTGACCGAAGAAGGCCAGACGTGTGGTCCATTCCGGTGCAAACTCATGCTCGAACTGTACCCGCGCTGTGAAACGATGGGTTGTTTCATAGTCGGATGTTGCTGCGACAGGGTTGTTGTAATCGCGAACAGCAATGTTCTCAAAGTTTGAGGTCGCTGTTGACGATGTTGCCGGGCTGACATCATCGGCTTTCAAATAGGCATAGCCCAATTGCAGATCAACATCTGTGTTGGTCGGCAAGGTCCATTCCTTTTTGGCCCATGTGGACAGCGTGTAAACAACCGGTGATTCGCTGCTATTGGTCAGCAGGATATCATCGCGCCGAACCGAGCAATTAGCAAGATCACTGATACCGCTACCTAGAACATTATCCGGGCAATCCGGGTCCAAAAGGTCCTGACCCTGATAGATCGGACGGCCATCTGGTGCGATACCGATGCGGCGCAGAGAGAGATTCTCCCAGACAACCGGATCATTGGTTACAGAATGCAACAAATCGACACCCATATCCCAGCCTTCACCAAGCCAAACCCTCGAAAGATCAATATCAACCTTCTCGAAACCAAGGCTTGTGCGCACAATGCTCGGAATTTTGTAGTTTGGATCCAGCGCATCAACACGGCCCTGCCCCTGACTACCCGAAGCGGTTACCGCATCAAGAACTGGCTGTGGCAGATTGACACCGTCAAAGCCGGTCAGGTCACCACTAAAGGTAAAGCCGAGGAAGCCATCATTGGAGTAGGCGTTGGAAACCCAAACCGCAGGATCACCACCGGAGAACACGCCGACGCCACCATAGACTCTAAGATCGTCTGCAGCTTCCCACTCAAAACCAACACGTGGCTGTAACAGGCCTTTGCCGTCCAACGTATCGTCATTGCGAATGCCATAACGATTGTGGAAATTGACATTATATTCCGGCTTCGCGTCCACATCATACCAGTCATAACGCAGGCCAAGTGTCAGATCGACATTGGGGCGCCATGCCCAGCTATCTTGAACATAAATCGTGTTAAGATTGCGATCCCATGTCGCCGATCCATCATTAGAATCATTGGATGGCGCGTTGGAATAGATATCCAGTGAACAGGTCTGGTTCTGGAAGTCAGCAATGGAGGCACATTCAACCAAGCCCTCGGAGAAAGGCACGAACAGATTGAACACATCATATTCATTGCGCTCATAGCCAAACTTATAGACATGATCCCCGCGATTATATTCGCCAAGGATTTTATAGTCCATAATGTCGCCTTGCAGCGCATTGGCCTGACGGAACGGATCAGAGCCGAGATAAACGCGGCCACCACCAGCTGTGGTAATTTCGAACTGAGCAAAATCAGCACCACCGAGGGAATCCTGACCGGTCACGCGCTCCTGCTTGGTAATCCGAATTTCAGTAGAGAAATTATCGGTCCAGTCTGAATAGAGGCGGCCCGTATAAACCTTCATCTCTTCAGTACGGTTATACCAGTTTGAAGACAGGCCAAGACGACGGAATCCGGTATTTTGCACCCGAATATTATTACCGATTGTGTCCTGATAGGAAAGCTCAACGCGGTGATTGTCGTTCAGAAGGGCAACCACTTTGGTGAAGTAACGCTCATCTTCTACCGGGAAATTGCCGCCAAAAATACCAGCATCAAAATTATAGACGCTTTGTGCGATATTTTGAATGTCGGTCACATCCTGTGCTGTAATTTCTGGCAACTCGTTAGGCAGGCCAGAACCGAGCGGGCCAGTATCCGAGCTGGAGCCGGCTTCTTCAGTTTTCTCATAAGCGAAAGAAAAGAATACGCGATCAGGAACGATCGGGCCGGAGAGATAGCCAGAATAGGATTTGCGCTCATCATTGGTCAGATTGGTTGGAGAGCCTTCAAGGCTGTCACCAATATAGTCACCGCCAATATATTCATAGGACAGACGACCTTTGAACTCATTGCCACCAGAGCGGGTCACGATATTGATATTACAGCCGGTAAAGCCGCCATATTCAACATCAATTGGCGCTAGCTCAACGGAAATAGCCTGTACGATATCAAACGGGAAAGGCAGACGCTGGGTCGGATAGCCGTTACCGTTCAGACCGAAATCATCATTTTGGCGCGTGCCATCAACGGTCAGAGAGTTGTAGCGGTTATTATTACCGGCACATTGAATACCATTAGAAAAGGTCTCATCAATATAAATCCGCGGATCCATGCGGATAATGTCTTTAATATCGCGATCAACAGCTGGGAAATTATCCAGCGTGGCAACATCAAAAACGGCCGAAGGACCAGGGGCCACATTGGCAACAACGCCACGTTGGCCAACAATGATGATCTCGTCACCAGTATCACCAGCTTCAGCCAGATCAAATGTCAACATTTGTGTTTCGCCAAGGCCGAGATCGACACCCTCAACGCGCTCGCCCTGATAACCGCCGGAAGCAGCAGAAACAGTGTAAGGTCCACCTACTGGCAGGTTCCGTAGCGAGAAAGAACCATTTTCATCGGTGGTTACGGTTCGTGTCTGGCCTGTTCGTGTATCGATAACAATGACTGTCGCATTGGCCAAAGGCGCGCCGCTTTCAGTCGTCACCACACCGCGCATGTCGGACGTGGTCTCCTGTGCGAAAGCAGCGCCGCCAAGGGCCACTGTCATCGCCAGAGCAGCCGCACCCGCGGCTAGATGTTTTGATAGTTTCATGGTTGCATACCCCAAAGTAAGTTCCAGGCAACAATGCCTGACGCTTGGATTAGGCGAAAAATGCGACAGTTCCAATACAAATTGTGTGGCTTTTTCACCGCACCCCATCAAAATGCTCTAAGCCTTTGAGTGACAAGGAATAACTAAACCACATTGGAAAAAAAAGCTTTCCACAATGGCTCCCAAAAAGCGTGCAATTTGATGATGGTCCAAGCCATCTCGCGACTCACATGCGGTCCGGAATATCAATGCCCAAAAGTGACAAAATCACTGATAATTGACCAAGCGTGACTTGGGCCAGTGCAAGACGAGAGGCCTGAACGGTTTTGTCCTCCTCGTCAGCAATCCGGCAGGCTGCGTAAAACCTTGAAAAAGCCTGTGCCAACGCAAAACCATGATCGCAGAGAATATGCGGCATGCGCTTGTCATGGGCGAGCTTATGGGCATCGGCAAAGGCCAGCAGAGTCAGTATTAAATCGCGCTCAGTCTTGTGGGTAATCAGTAATGGCCCGGCCTCGCGCACGCCCTTTTCGGCCACTTTAGCAATTACAGATTTCAACCTGACCGCTGCATATTGCACATAGGGGCCGGTCTTGCCCTCAAAGGCCAAAAATCTATCCAAATCAAACACATAATCAGTCATTCGCGGATTGGAAAGATCGGCAAATTTGAGCGCCGCCATGCCTACCTGATGGGCCACCTGTTCGCGTTCCTCTTGGGAAAGACTCTGGCCAATACCACCCTCTTTCAGGCGCTCGGCAGCCCGCTCACGCACCATATCGATGAGATCGCGCAATTTCAGCACCCCACCCTGACGCGTCTTAAATGGCTTGCCATCCTGGCCGTTCATAGTGCCAAAGCCAATATGCTCAAGCTGATGTTTTTCAAATATCCCCGCCAATGCTGCGGCGCGAAAAACCTGCTCAAAATGCTGGTTTTGGCGCTGATCAACGACATAAAGCACCCGACTGGGGTCAATCGCCTGTTTACGGTCCATCAGGGTCGCAAGGTCGGTTGAACCATAAAGAACAGCCCCATCGCGGGTAAACATAATCAGCGGGGGAATTTCCTTCTTGTCATCCTCCCGGGCCACCGGCACCACCAGCGCCCCCTCGCTTTTGATCAAAATCCCACGCTGCTCCAGCAAATGCGCCAATTTGGCAATGAACGGATCGGCGTCTGATTCGCCCTTCCATAAATCAAAGGTAACACCCAGATCACGATATTCGCGCTCCAGCCCGATGCGGGAAACCCGAACAAAATGCTGCCATAGGGCCCGATAGCCTGGCCGCCCGGCCTGCAATTCGGCGGTAGCCTTGCGAGCGGTCTCTTTGCGCGCCTCATCAAGCTTGCTGGCTTCTGCGGCAATCGGGTAGAGCCGCGCCAGATCTTCCAATGTTACTGGGGATTGCTTCGGGTAAGGGCCAGTAAAATCCTCATCAAAATAAGGCAGCTCTGGTTGCTCTATCTGCAATTGGGTAATCAATTGCCCCATTTGCAGGCCCCAATCTCCAAGATGAATATCGCCCCAAACCTCATGGCCGGCCTTGCGCATCAGGCGCTTTAGGCTCTCGCCAATAATCGCCGAGCGCAAATGTCCCACATGCAGAGGCTTGGCGACATTCGGGCCACCATAATCAATGATAATTTTTTCAGGATCTGCCGCCTGCCACACACCAAATTGACTATCGGCTCTTAAGTCCTGCGCCCGTCCGGCAAGAAAATCATCGCGCAAGCTCAAATTCAAAAACCCCGGACCGGCAATAGAAACTGTTTCAAAAATTTCATCCCCAGCCAGAGCCGTGGCAATTTTTTCAGCAATTTCTCGAGGGTTTTTCTTGGCCTGCTTGGCCGCAGCAAGCGCACCATTGCATTGAAACTGCGCCAGATCCGGGCGGTCAGAAACCCGCACGACGCCAAGTGAAGGCTCCAGCCCGTGCGCCGCAAAAGCTTTGCCAACCCGCGCGGTCAGAAAATCGGTCAGGGTTTCCATGATGCAATTTATTACCTTAAAATTTCGACAAAAGACGTGCCCCCGATGGCTGGGGAGCTTTTTCTCAATCGCTGATACTCAAAAAAATCCGGCGATTAAAAATCAGGAAAGCGCAGAGATTTACCTGATCGGTTATAAATCACTTCATCGCGGGAAAGAGAAAAGCCAATGACAATTTCAAAATTCACCCCGGAAATATTTTCATCTTTTCGGGGAATGAGAATTTTTTGCACATTATCCGAAAGTTGAACCGTCGTTTTGTTGCCTTTGAACTTAACCGGAAGGATAAATTCCTCCTTGGCGATGAGGTCACGATTGGTTCTGGTCACCGCAATGAAATATTTCATCTGGGTCTGATTGCCATCGGCCATGGGTCCGCGGCCAAAAGCAAAATCTACGGTAACCTCCGCTTCAATCGGATTATCGTCATAATAGCGACAAGTTGTTGAAATACCGAGGATCTCACCGGTCCAGGCAACATTTTCAAGAGTTTTCTCGCCAGTAAATTTAATCACCCGAGACGCTTCAGGCAGGACCAGAACATTTGGACAGGGAGCCGGATTGCGCTCCTGGGCTTTGTTATCAAAGGCCTTGGGCACGGAAGAACAGCCGACAACCACCAGCGCCAATAATGGAGCCAGCCATAAGCCGAGCTTTGGAACAAATGCGGATATGGTCATTTTTGCACTCATCTGGTAATTCCTGTCAGACGTTTTTCGGCCCCTCTCCTAACCCCTTATCAACGCGGGCGCAATGCTGTAGGGCTCGGTCCCCGCTAATTTTATTGAAGATTTACAGGAACTTCATCTATGAACCTTGCTGACCCTAAGCCCCCTCTCAAGGTTTTGCTGGCTGCCCCGCGGGGATTTTGCGCCGGGGTCGACCGGGCGATTGAAATAGTCGAGCGCAGCCTCGCCAAATATGGCGCGCCGGTCTATGTCCGCCACGAGATTGTCCATAATGATCATGTGGTTGGTCGATTGCGGAATATGGGGGCTGTATTCATCGACGAATTGGAAGAAGCCCCCATGGATCGACCGGTCATCTTCTCCGCCCATGGGGTCCCCAAATCCGTGCCCCAAGAGGCAGAACGCCGACAGCTCACCTATATTGACGCCACCTGCCCGCTGGTTTCCAAGGTCCATGTAGAGACCGAACGGCATTTCAGTGCCGGGCTGGAAATCGTCCTCATCGGCCATCAGGGCCATCCGGAGGTCATCGGCACTATGGGGCAACTTCCCGAGGGGACGGTCAAGCTGATTGAAACCGAACAGGACGCAGAAAATTTCACCCCGCAAGACCCTGACCGCCTTGCCTATGCCACGCAAACGACTTTGTCAGTTGAAGACACGGCGGGCATTGTCAGCATATTGCAACGCCGCTTTCCAAATATCGTCACCCCCCATAAGGAAGATATCTGCTACGCCACCACCAATCGGCAACAGGCTGTAAGAACCATTGCTAGCCGCTCTGATGTCTTATTTGTGGTTGGTTCGCAAACCTCTTCCAATTCCAAACGTCTGGTTGAGGTTGGCGAGCGTTATGGCTGCAAGTTTTCACAATTGATTGATGATGCCAAAGCGATTGATTGGAACGCTTTGCGCCAACATGAAGTTCACACTTTGGGGTTGACCGCCGGGGCTTCAGCGCCAGAGCCTCTGGTGCAGGGAGTGATAGAAGCCTTGCGGGCCCATTATGAAGTTATTGTGGAGGAGGTCGAAACCGCCCGCGAGGATATTACCTTCAAAATTCCAAAAGCACTGGCGGACTAAGTCCTGATGGCCGTTTACACGCAAGTCACGCCTCAGGAATTACAGCAATTTCTCAACCCGTTTTCTCTTGGCGATGTCATCAAGTTTCAGCCCATCATTGAAGGCATTGAAAACAGTAATTATTTTTTGCACACCCAAACAGGCCGTTTTGTTCTGACCTTGTTTGAGGCCCGATTGCAGGAAAAGGATCTGCCCTTTTTTCTGAGCTTAATGGAGCATTTGCGAAAACAGGGATTGCCCATTGCCAAGGTCATTAAGGATAACAACAGCAAAACCATATTTAGGCTAAAAGGTCGCCCTGCAATTCTGGCCAGTTTTCTAGAAGGCTCGCCCCATGATCCACCCTCTCCACAAGATTGTCATAAAATCGGACAGGCCATGGCACAAATGCATTTGGCGGTTAGGGATTTTTCTCAAAGCCGTATAAATGACCTTTCTCTTTCCGGCTGGCATGGATTGGCGCAGCAATGCCTGCCTGAGGCTGGTAAATGTGACATTTCTTTGCCCCAACTCATCAATGAGGAATTGGCATATCTGTCCAAAAACTGGTCCCGGATTGAGACTCTACCTCGGGGCATTATCCATGCAGATTTATTTGCTGATAATATTTTATTTAATGGAAATGAAATTTCCGCTATTATAGATTTCTATTTCGCATGCACAGACTATTTTGCGTATGATCTGGCAATTAGCCTTTGTGCCAATTGCTTCGATCAAAACCAATATTTGCAGAGGGCAAAAATGCAAAAAATGATAGAGGGGTATAATTGTGCACGGCGACTATCACACAAAGAATTATCGGCTCTGCCGCTGCTCATGCGCGGGGCCTGTTTACGCTTTTTACTAACGCGACTTTATGACTGGCTGAATCAGAAATCGGGGGCGCTTGTCACTGTAAAAAATCCAAATGATTATGTAAAAAAGATTCTATATCTCAGGGAGTATTATTCATGAGTGCTGATAAAATTGAAATCCATACTGATGGGGCCTGTTCGGGCAATCCCGGACCCGGCGGCTGGGGCGCTGTTATATGCGAGGGCAAGAATATCCGTGAGCTAAGCGGCGGAGAAAAAGAAACTACCAATAACCGCATGGAAATGATGGCGGCGATTGAAGCGCTAAAATCCCTGCCGCCCAAAACACAGGCGACTTTATTTACGGATTCAACCTATCTGAAAGATGGGTTGACCAAATGGCTTGAAGGCTGGAAAAAAAATGGCTGGAAAACCGCCGCCAAAAAACCTGTCAAAAATCAGGATTTGTGGGAGCAATTGGATAAAATAGTTCAAGACAGAGACATCTCATGGAAATGGGTCAAGGGCCATTCCGGCGATCGCTATAATGAGCGCGCTGATGAATTGGCGCGTCATGCTATCCCCGGATATACCGCAACCAAAACCAGCGCAATCAGCGATGAAATTCAGGATTTATTTTCCCGTTACGCTGAGGCTCTTTCCTCTTTTAACAGTGCAGCCGTTGCAAGCTTCTGGTCTTTTCCCGCCCTGTCCGCATCCGGCAATAGCGCAAAAGTTTTTGCCACCCGCGAAGAGTTTGAAGACGCATTGGATAAATTGCTGATTTATTACGCCAGCATCCGCACCAATCATCTACGCGCCAAGGTCGTCTATCAAAAGGTTTTAACGGAACGCACAAAATCCGTTCAGGTCGATTATCAAATTTACAATGATGCCGGCAAGGTCATCGCGGATTGGCGCCATGGCTATGTATTACGCCTAGAAGATGAAGGCTGGCGCGCCATTACCGCTTTCGCCGATGAAGAAGTTCAAGTGCTGTCAAAACTGCGGGAGTTGACCACCCGCTAAGCCCCGAGAGTTTTCTTTTTGAAAAATCTGGTTTTGCTATACAGGCGGTTCTTGGACATAGGCTTACAGCCGTTCCAGCATATAATCTGCGCTGGAAACTTCAAACGCACCGGGGGCCTCAACATGCAGGGCCGTTACCTTGCCGTCCTCAATCACCATGGAGAACCGTTGCGAACGCTGGCCCATGCCAAAAGCAGAAGCATCGAAATCCAGTCCTAAAGCTTTGGCAAATTCGCCATTGCCATCAGCCAGCATCATCACAATATCGCCTGCACCGGCAGCTTTGCCCCAAGCCTCCATGACAAAAGCATCATTGACCGACATACATACTATTTGATCAATGCCTTTGGCTTTTAACGCTGCGGCATGTTCAACAAAGCCCGGCAAATGATAGGCTGAACAGGTTGGCGTAAAAGCGCCCGGCAAAGCAAAAAGCGCGGTTTTCTTGCCCGCAAACAACGCGCCCGTCATCACTTCATCAGGCCCCTCTTCTGTTGCCATATGGACTTTAACGTCAGGAATGGCATCGCCTATGGAAATTGTCATTTTAAGCTGTTCCTCTTATCGGCCTTTATGGCCTTTGGTGATTCGGTGTCAGACCGCGCCAACCCTGTGATTTGCCAAGGCCGGGCATCTGCCGACCCTCATATAGGTTAAAACAGCCCGCATACCAAGCTTCTGGCCCAGCCCCAAACCAAGGCCTGCCTGTTTTCATACCCGCATTGCTTGTATTTACCCGCTGACCATCCTATTTTTACCCTGTTATGTCAGAGCAACCAATCAATATAGAAGAAAATGAGCGCGATTTCCTTGTCGGGCGGGTTTTAATCGCCATGCCCAGCCTGTCTGAAGGCTGTTTTCAGGAATCGGTGGTTCTCATCTGCTCCCATGATGATGACCATGCGCTCGGGCTGATTCTCAATAAAACCATTGGTGATCTGACCTTCGATCAGGTCCTGCAAGAATTGTCCATTGATGCGCCGGAAAAAGCGGAAACACGCCCTGTCTATTTTGGTGGTCCGGTTGAAACCAAGCGCGGCGCGGTCTTACATTCACTTGATTATCGCTCAGGCACCACTTTGGCCCTCACACCTTCTGTTGGCATGACGGCGACCAAGGAAATTATGAACACTCTGGCTGAAAATCGCGGCATACCCCGCAAGGCGCTTTTATGCCTTGGTCATGCGGGCTGGTCGGCAGGTCAGTTGGAGCATGAGCTGGCTAGCAATGCATGGCTTGAGGGCAATTTGTCCGATGATCTGCTATTCGATGCGCCACGAGAAACCCTTTGGCAGGACGCCTTGCAAGAGATTGGCGTTGACCCATCCATGTTCTCACAGGAATGGGTTGAGACCCGCGATAAGGACGCACCACTAAATTAAGAAAATTGAGACTAACGCAAGTTCACAGCCACGCCAGCTTCGGATTCCGGCTCTTGCTTATCTGCCCCGCCTTCAGGCCCGCCTGCGGGTTCTGCCGCGCCAAAGAAATAGCCCTGACCATAATCGCAGCCCAATGATTTCAACGTGCGCGCTAAAGCTTCTGTCTCGGCCCCTTCGGCAATCACTTTCAATCCCAGACGATGGGCAATATCAATCGCCCCCTGCAAAACAATGGATGCATCTTTTGAAGTGCCCAATTCCTCCAGCAAAGTGCGGTCGGTCTTCAGCAAATCCACATTCAGCTTGGACAAACGCGACAGGCTGGAATGGCCCGCCCCAAAATCATCAAGGGCAATATGGGCGCCAGCATTTTTCAGGGCTTTGAACACCTGATTGGCCTTGCCAATATTTTCCATCACATGGCTTTCAGTCAGTTCCACCACCAGCGCCCCTACCGGCAGATTGTGTTTTTTGATCGCCTGCTTAACGATTTTTACAAAATCATTATTGACCAGATCCTGAGCAGAAATATTGATGGTAACAAATTGCCCCTGATCAGGCTGCTCTTTGAGCCAGGCCGCTAATTCCGTTGCCGCCTCGTCCACAATCACTCTGGCAACTTCCATGCCGAGGCCGGCATCAATAGCGTCGCCAATAAAAGCGTTGGCGGGCAATGGCTCGCGAATACCCGGCTTGTGCCAACGGGCAAGCGCTTCAAAACCGGCAATCTCACCATCGCTAACCCGCACAATCGGTTGGAAATGCGCACGAATCTCATTGTTATCAAGAGCCGATTTCAAGCTGGCGGCCCGCGCCTTATTATCATCTTTGGCAGCGGTGACCTGTTTTTTCTGACGTTTTATCAATTTTGGTGATTTGGATTCTTCAGCAAAAGCCACAAGACGCGACACCAACCCGTCCTCATCGACAAAACGTCTGCCTTTTAGCTCCAGCTTTGCCCCATTTTTTAAGCTAACTGAAAAAGAAAAGTCCCCCGCTTTTGGCTCCGGACCACCAAGAATTTCATCATCAAAAATTTCAAGATTGCGCTCGTCAATCAAGGCCCGAAACCCTTCCGGGGTTAATTCCTCGCGACCAATTCCCAAAAGCGCCGCAAAGCCGGCGGCAATCTGATCGCGCCCGGTAACAGCCCAGTCCCAATGATTGTCGGCTTTTACCCCCAAGGCTTTGGCAATATCCGGCACGCTGTCTTCCAAGACCACAGGTGCCGCAGCAGCTGAGCGCCCCCACAGAGCCGATGTTGGCGAGCGCAATTCCGGCGTGTCGTCAGACTTCTTTTCTGGCTTCTCTTGCTCCTTCTTGTCCTTACCTGTTGAAAGGACAGGTTCACGCCGATCCGGCCCCTTATGCTCAAATAAAGGCTCTTTGGTCTGCTCTAGATCACGGCGCTCTTTATCGGGAGATGCATCCTTAAAACGAAATTTCTCCCGCGATGCTTCTTCAGAAGGCCTGCCTGACGGCTCTGCGACAAGGTCCTCGGTAGGGGCTTCTTCATCGGCGCTAAAGGCCGGAGCCAGATTTGGCTCGCGGAAGCTGTCTGTGCTTTCCTTTTCTATCTGCGGCGCCAAACGGATCAGGGCACCGGCCCAAGAAGCAATCACAAGCCCAAGGCTAAATAATCCCATTGGCAATAACGCCCCACTCCAATGACCAAACCAGCCATTTCCTGCCGCGTCCATACTAACCCCAAGACGCATGGCAACAAAGCCACCACTAATCATCAGCAATCCGGGCAAGATAACCATAGCCGCACGATCGCCATTCATCAGGCTAAACAGCGCAATGACTGGTACCAGTAAACCAATAGCGATAACCGCCAACAGCACATAAATTTCAAAATCTGCCACTCCGAGCATGGCGCCCCCACCGGTTACGAGAACGCTGACCACCGCTGCAAGAAGGATCGCCCCCGCCACAGGATTGTCCCGCGCCGTTCTGATGGTGGCGGTGAGGAATAAAACCCCGCTAGCGGCAAACAGCGCCAGCAGCAGATAAACCCCACTGGCCGGAAGCGGGCCAATGCGTCCCTGCAAGAGTGCCAGCAATACAAGGCCAATAGCCGAGAAGGAAAGGGCGATTAGCGCCCGGGCGCTGCGCTTGAAAATCGCCGTCAGAAAAAGCCCGATGCAGCTTGCGCCCAAAAGACCAAGAATGGCCCCATTGGCCAGCATAAATTCCTGCGGGAATGCCAGCGCGGTATCTGCAATAGCCGCGAGAAAATCATCCACTTGCAATTGTGAAATTACCGGATCGAGAACCATATCCACCCCAAAACCCTTTACGCAGTACCAGCCTCTATAGGAGGCTCCCAAGACATTGGCCCATAACCCTGAAAAATATGGACCAAACCACAGTTTTCCACAGGCGAGGCCATTTGTGAATGGCTTAAAATCTAAGACCTTCTACCCCCTTGCCTCGCAAGGCTTGGGCCGTGGCGGGCTTACCCTCGGCATTGCAGCCAAAAAACCGATGATTTTTCACAATTTTCGGCTGAAAAAGCCCCTCTTAACCCTATTTATTATCAATTTTTGCGCGCCCCCTTTCATCGCGATGATTTTTCGCGCAAAAGCCATCCTGTAACCTATAGATTCTATATTTTTCAAAGAGAGGTATTTGGCATGCTTATCGGTGTCCCCAAGGAGATTAAAACCCGCGAATATCGTGTCGGCATGACCCCGCAAAGCGTATTGGAGCTGACCCGCGCCGGCCATCAGGTGATGGTTGAGGCCAATGCCGGGGCCGCTATTGATTTTTCTGACGACGAATATCGCAAAGCCGGGGCAAAGATTATCGACACCCCAGAAGAAATTTTCGCCAAGGCTGAGATGATCGTCAAAGTCAAAGAGCCGCAGCTTAACGAATGTGCCATGCTGCGCGAAGGTCAGACCATCTTCACCTATCTCCACCTCGCGGCAGATAAGCCACAGGCCGAAGCCTTGGAGAAATCGAAATCCATCGCTATCGCCTATGAAACCGTCACCGGCGAAAATGGCCGCCTGCCATTATTGCAACCCATGTCGGAAGTTGCCGGACGCCTCTCAATTCAAGTTGGGGCCCGTTGTCTGGAAATGACCTCTGGCGGGCGCGGGGTTTTGCTCGGCGGTGTGCCAGGTGTTGAATCTGCCAATGTCGTCATTATTGGCGGCGGGGTCTCCGGCTATAATGCAGCACAAATGGCCGTTGGTCTGCATGCGGATGTGACGATTTTTGATCGCTCCCTAAACCGTCTTGAAGAGCTGGACACAATTTTCGGCAATCGCGTCCAAACCGTTTACTCAACCGCTGGCGCTCTGGCTGATGCCATTGTCCATGCGGATCTGGTGATTGGCGCGGTGCTTATTCCGGGAGCCGCTGCGCCCAAGCTCATCACCCGTGATATGCTGAAAACCATGCGCCGCGGCGCGGTACTGGTTGATATTTCCATCGATCAGGGCGGTTGCTTTGAAACCTCACGACCAACCACCCATGATGATCCCTATTATGAAGTGGATGGCATTGTGCATTATTGCGTTGCCAATATGCCCGGTGCCGTTGCCCGCACCTCAACCTTGGCGCTCAACAACCGCACTTTGCCGCATATTCTCAATCTGGCTAATTTCGGTCCAAAAGACGCCATGCGCCGGGACCATGATTTGCGCGAAGGCCTGAATGTCATGGACGGACATATCACCCATATGGCCGTTGCTGAGGCTCTCTCCATGCCGTTTACCGATCCGGAAGATCTGATCTAAGTCACAACACCCTAAACGAGATTACTGGAAAAGCCCGCTATGTCAGCCAGTGCGCAAATAAAGCCGAACCCGAATGCTCCAACCGAAGAGACGGTTCTCTCGGTTGAGCATTATACGGATCGCCTGTTCAAATTTCGCACAACAAGGCCGCAAAGCTTCCGCTTTCGCTCCGGCGAATTTGTGATGATCGGCCTACCGGCCCTGCCCGATGCAGAAAAGCCAAAGCCAATCCTGCGCGCCTATTCCATTGCCAGCCCGGCATGGGATGAAGAGCTGGAATTTTATTCCATCAAAGTGCCAGACGGGCCACTGACCTCACGGCTACAGAAAATTATCCCCGGCGATAAGATTCTGTTGGCCCGCAAAACCACCGGCACGCTGGTTCACGACGCTCTCATTCCCGGCAAGCGCTTGTTTTTGTTTTCCACCGGCACCGGCTTTGCGCCTTTCGCCAGTATTTTGCGCGATCCGGAAACTTATGAAAAGTTTGACGAAATTATTGTTACCCATACTTGCCGCGATGTGGCCGAGCTTGCCTATTCCCGGGAAATTGTCAGCGCCCTGCCCGATGATCCCCTGATCGGCGAATTGGTGGATGACAAGATCCGTTATGTGGCCAGCACCACTTGCGAGGCGTCACCGCTCATGGGGCGAATTACCAAATTGCTGGAAACCGATGAGCTGTTCTCGCATCTTGATATCCCGCCGCTTGACCCGGCCCATGATCGCGCCATGATTTGCGGCTCTTTACCCATGACCCTCGACACCAAAGCACTGATGATAAAGGCCGGCCTCACCGAAGGGTCGCTAGCCAAACCGGCAGAATTTGTGATCGAGAAAGCTTTTGTCGGGTAGAGCGTTTCCAGAATAAGTGGAAGCCGGTTATCCGTCCGAAAACGCGGCAAAACAAAAACTTAGAGCCCGGTTTTGATGCTAATCAAAACCGGGCTCTAAGGAAAAAACCAGATAGATACAAGCCCACAAAAAAGCCCCGCATATTCATGCGAGGCTTTTTTTAATTTCTGTAAAAACAACTAGAAGCTTTGAGACATCAGGGCCGCGACGGCGGCCCCGGCGACCATTCGCCGTGCGCACTGCCCCGCCCAAAGGGCGGGAATAGCAGTGTGCGTAACACAAAAAGCCTGCGAGCGCAATCAAGCGCTGGCGTCCATTTCTTTTGGCTCTTTTTCTGCCTTTTTGTCAGAATAAATGTAAAGCGGTTGGGCGCTGCCTTCGAGAACTTCGGCATTAACAACAACTTCTTCAACGCCTTCCAAAGCGGGCAGATCAAACATGGTGTCGAGCAAGACGCCCTCAAGAATAGAGCGCAAGCCCCGGGCACCGGTTTTTCGCATAATCGCTTTTTTGGCAACAGCAATCAAAGCCTCGTCGGTGAAGGTCAGCTTGACCTCCTCCATTTCAAACAGGCGCTGATATTGTTTGACCAAAGCATTTTTCGGCGTGGTCAGAATTTTTACCAGCGCATCTTCATCAAGGTCTTCCAAGGTCGCGATAACAGGCAGACGGCCAACAAATTCGGGGATCAACCCAAAGCGCAGCAAATCTTCCGGTTCAACCTCTTGGAAAATCTCACCAACGCGGCGGTCATCCACATCTTTGACATCGGCGCCAAAGCCAATGGAAGAGCCTTCACCACGGGCGGAAATGATTTTATCAAGACCCGAAAACGCACCGCCAACAATGAACAGAATATTGGTGGTATCCACTTGCAGAAACTCCTGCTGCGGATGTTTGCGGCCCCCTTGCGGTGGCACAGAGGCGACAGTGCCTTCCATGATTTTTAGCAAAGCCTGCTGCACGCCTTCCCCGGAAACATCGCGGGTGATGGATGGATTATCAGACTTGCGGGAAATTTTGTCGATTTCATCAATATAGACAATGCCACGTTGGGCGCGCTCAACATTATAATCCGCCGATTGCAGCAGCTTGAGGACAATGTTTTCTACATCTTCGCCAACATAGCCGGCCTCGGTCAGAGTCGTCGCATCAGCCATGGTAAAGGGCACATCAAGAATGCGTGCCAGCGTTTGCGCCAGCAGGGTTTTGCCAGTGCCGGTTGGACCGATTAGCAAAATATTGGATTTAGCCAGCTCGACATCATTATTCTTGGAGGCGTGAGACAGGCGCTTATAGTGATTATGCACCGCCACGGACAAGACACGCTTGGCGGTTGCCTGGCCGATAACATAGTCGTCAAGGACACCTTGGATATGCTGGGGGGATGGCACGCCATCGGAGGATTTGACCAGCGAAGATTTATTTTCCTCGCGGATGATGTCCATACATAATTCGACGCATTCATCGCAGATGAACACGGTCGGGCCAGCGATCAGCTTTCTGACCTCATGCTGGCTTTTGCCGCAAAACGAGCAGTACAGGGTATTTTTCCCGTCACTGCCATTATTTCCCCCATTATTTTTGCCGCCAACTTTGCTCACAAGGCTGCTCCTTTACTTGATCCAACCAGCAATAATGCCAAGCCTGATCTGGTACATCAACATCGCACCCCCGATATTCTTTGCCCCTCAGGCACTAAAATCTGCATGATTAGTGCCAGTGGCGCAATGCGAGGTGACTATAATTTGATGAAACCCGTCAATATGGCGTTAACATGTGGCCAAAATACTCTAGGTCTCATATTTCTCCAAAATAGCCCCGAACCCTTAATTTTTGCATGAATCCAGACAAAAACGGGAAATAATGGGCTATTTCCTAGCTTTTTCCTTCTTCTGCCTCATTGCTACGGCGATCCAACACCTTGTCAATCAGGCCAAATTTAACCGCTTCTTCCGGGGTCATAAATGTATCCCGGTCCAGTGTCCGCTCAATGGTATCGTAATCATTGCCGGTATGTTCAACATAAATCTCGTTAAGGCGGCGTTTCATGTCGAGAATATCCTTGGCATGGCGCTCAATATCAGAGGCCTGCCCCTGAAAGCCGGCTGAGGGCTGATGCACCATAATCCGGCTATTGGGCAGCGAAAAGCGCATATCCTTGTCCCCAGCGGTCAGCAAGAGCGAGCCCATAGAGGCGGCCATGCCGATGCACATGGTGGAGATTTTGGGGCGCACATAACGCATAGTGTCATACATGGCGAGCCCAGCAGAGACCGACCCCCCCGGGGAATTGATATAAAAGGAAATTTCCTTTTTTGGGTTTTCCGCCTCAAGAAACAGTAATTGCGCCACAATCAGGGTTGAAACCTGGTCATGAACCGGCCCGGACAGAAAAATAATCCGCTCTTTCAACAGGCGTGAATAAATATCGTAGGACCGCTCGCCCCGGCTGGTCTGCTCGACAACAATCGGCACCAGTGTGTTCATATAAATATCCATCGGGTCTTTCATGGGTAGTCCTCTTTTTGAAAAAACGCCCCTTAAAGCGAGCCTTTAAGGGGTTTGGCGGCGGCAAACCTGCCAGATGATTCTTTTAAGGGCTGATTTCAGCCTGTTTCGGGTTAATACCGCGTGAACAAGCGAAATTTGGGCCAAGTTTTTAGTTAAGGGGCTTTGCTAGCACCTTCAAGGCCCGATATGGCCGTGATAACAAACATTAGCGCCCCCGGATCAGCCTATTGACCCTTAAGATAGTGATTGCCAAAACCCCCTTACATGACCCATTTATCAAGTTTTTTTACCTTTATCCTTGCTATCGCCCTGCTGTTTTCAGCTTCGGCGCTGGCTCACCCGGCTGATGAGTTTTGTGGTCCGGATTCCGGGCTTGATCCTGAACTTTGCCGGGCTTTACAAGAAATGGATCAGGCAGAACCCGTAGCCCAGCCATCTGAACAATATGGCAATAGTCAGGTTGAGGTCAGTCTTGATCGCCCGGTAATGGAAACCGTCTGGCTTTATGTGAAGCTTGGCTTTGTTCACATCCTGCCTGCGGGCTATGATCATATCCTGTTTGTATTGGCGCTGTTTTTGGCCGCCACAACATTGCGCCAACTAATCTGGCAAATTTCTGCTTTCACCCTCGCTCACACTATCACATTGGGGCTCGCGACCATGGGCACTATATCTGCCCCCGCAGCCATTGTCGAACCTTTGATTGCGCTTTCCATCGCCTTTGTAGCGATTGAAAACCTGCTCTTTCGTAATATGCCCAAATGGCGACTGCTTGTGGTGTTTGGTTTTGGTCTGTTTCACGGGCTTGGTTTTGCCGGGGTGCTGCAAAATCTGGGGCTGGTCAAAGAGCAATTACTAACCTCGCTCATCAGCTTTAATGTCGGTGTTGAGCTTGGGCAAATCACGATAATATCTCTGGCAGCATTATCAGTCTTTGCTATTGGCTTTATCCGGCCAGCCCTAAAAACACCCGCGCTGCATCGGCGCTTTATCATTGTTCCGTTCTCGCTCATCATCGCCGGATTTGGCCTGTTTTGGTTTTTCAGCCGCTTAATTGGGCTGCTATAACAAGGAGAATGCCATGACGCCTCGAACCGGACGCTGCTTGTGCGGCGCTATAACTTATGAATTTACCGGTGACCCATTATGGCGCGCCCATTGCCATTGCGCGTCTTGTCGCAAACAAACATCCTCGCCGATGACCAGTTTTTTCTGTGTCTCGCTTGATAATTTTGTCTTTACCAGTGAGCGCCCTGCGGCTTTTAATTCCTCCCCCGGTGTCACCCGAAAGTTTTGCCGCCAATGCGGCTCACCCATCGCCTATCAATCGGTGGCGCGCCCCGACCAAATAGATATCTATGCCTGCACATTAGATGACCACAAAGATTTCGAGCCTGAATATCATGTGTTCTGGGATGAGCGCGTGCCATGGCTCAATATTGAAGATGAGTTGGAAAAGAAGGAAGACGGCTAGGCTCGGGTGAGAAAATCATCCCGCACTATACCATAAAGCAAATGGTCCCGGCGCTGGCCATAAATATGCAGATAGGCTTTGGCACAGCCTTCGCGCTCAAAGCCGCATTTTTCCAAAACCTTTTGCGAGGCTTTGTTTTCCGGTTGGCAGGCTGCTTCCACGCGCTCTAAATCAAGGCTGCTAAACCCATAATGCAACACCGCCCGCACCGCAGCGCTGGCATAGCCTTTGCGTTGAAAGCGCGTGCCAATCCAGTAACCAATGGTAGCACTCATAGCAGCGCCGCGACGGATATTGGACAGCACACAAACCCCGCGCAGGGTTTTGCCATCCCGATCAAAAATATAAAAGGGTCGCGCCAAATCCTGCCGATAATTTCTCTCAAACGCTTTCAAGCGGCGGCGCCAATTCTGATAGGATAATTCATCTTCGCTCCAATCAGGTTCAAAAGGCTCCAAAATATCCCGCGATTGCCCCCGTAAATCCGCCCATTGCTGATAATCCTCCGGCATGGGGAAGCGCAACATGACGTCATCCTGTACCAGAATGGGGGTCACGGGCGGGCTTTGCAAAAAATCCAGCAATGCCATCAGGCGACACTCATGAAAGCCGGTCGCGGTTTTGCCGCGCCAAGACGAAACCCTTCCGGGCCAATCGCGCATCGCGTGGGTTTGGAGGACAGGACCCGCCCAGCAATGCGGGCAATATCCACCGGTAAAATCTGCATCGCTTTTTCCAAAGCATGATTGGTATCAATGAAATGCCCATAGAGAAATTGTTGATCTACTGCCCGCTCCAGCCGCGCTTCCGGATCTTCATGGATTTCTGTCAAGG
>WFQB01000195.1 GCA_015487305.1 Parvularculaceae bacterium
ATAGGGGGCTGCTCCACCCCGCATCAATCTTCAGCGCTTGGCCATTTCGGCCCCGGCGAGAAGACCCGTGATATAGCCATCTGTTTCCAAGGGTGCAAGGGGCGTTTCTCAACAAAATGGGGGAAAATCAAGCTTTTACCGGGCATTACGGGCTATTGCCCTCTTTATCCCCTGATAAAAGCCAAGATGGCTGGATTTCCCGTTGATCACAGCAAGTTTTGGGATGCACCCACAGCCATTTTCGACGATGATAGGACCATGAGCAACACCCCTGCCCCCATCTCTACCGACCAGCCCATCACGGCCATCACCTGCCATGAGGCACGCTATCGCTTTATCGTCCGCGCCGACAAGACCGAGGCCCAGGACGGTTATTTCTTCACTGCCGTATTGACCACCGGCATTTATTGCAAACCCTCCTGCCGGGCCCGTACCCCCAAACGCGAAAACACCCGTTTTTTCGACAGCGCAGAAGCCGCCCGCAAAGCAGGCTTTCGCCCATGCAAGAAATGCCACCCGGATGGCGATCCACACACGGCAAATATGGAAAAAGTCGCCCGCCACATCGCCGACAACCCGGAGGAAAATCTCTCCCTTGCGGCCCTGGCCAAAATGGCTGCGCTTTCCCCGTCGCGCTTTCAACGGGTGTTTAAACGCATTATAGGCCTTAGCCCGAAGAAATTTCATCAGGCCGTGCTGCATGACAATTTTCGCAAAAACCTGCGCAATGGCAAAACCATCACCGAAGCCATTTACGAAGCCGGCTATCAATCCTCAAGCCGTGCCTATGAAACCTCAACTCAAAAACTTGGCATGACCCCGTCCCGCTATAAAACCGGCGGCGCAGACGAAGAGATTTTCTACGCCATCCGCCCCAGCGCATTTGGATTGCTGTCCATGGCCGCCACGCAAAAAGGCGTCTGCCTTGTGCAATTTGGCGATGATGAAAATGTTTTGCGCAAAAGCCTGCAGCAGGAATTTCCCAAAGCAAAACTCACCCCGGCATCACCGCAAAATAATGCCGCGCTAGAGCAATGGGTCGCAAGGCTAGAAAACTATCTGCAAGGCGAAAAACCCGCCCCCAACCTGCCGCTTGATCTGCGCGGCACAGCGTTTCAAATGAAGGTTTGGGATTTCCTGCAATCCATACCCGAGGGTGAGACTCTGACCTATGGGGAATTGGCAAAAGCCCTTGGCAAGCCAAAAGCCGCCCGTGCCGTAGGCACTGCCTGTGGCCGCAATCGAATTGGGGTGCTGGTGCCGTGCCATCGTATTCTGGCAGGCAATGGCGGTTTTGGTGGTTATCGCTGGGGGTTAGAGCGCAAACAGAAATTGCTGGAGCTGGAAAAGAAATAGGCCAGAGACCCTATTTTGCTCGATCCGCCTCAATATGCATTACCACTTCAACCTCATGGCTAATCCAGGAATCGCTTTTATAATCGCCCATGCCAATTTTAAAATCCATGCGATTAATCGAAAGACTACCTTCAGCAATAGCGCGATCGCCCTCTATCTCCAGTGAAAAATCAAGCATCGCAGGCAGGGTAACGCCTTTTATGGTTAGCTCTCCGGCGGCTCGATAATTGCCGTCACCGGCAAGGCTAATATCGGCAGACGAAAAATGCGCCATGGGAAATTTGCTGGTCCAAAACCAATCGCGAATAGGCAAAGCCTCATTGCGGTCCGCATTGCCCGCATCAACCGAAGTCACATCAACCTCGGCAATAATTTCTGCGGATGATAAATCTTCCGGGTTGAGAATGATCATGGTTGCAAAATCAGCAAACACCCCTTCAAAGCTGCGCCCTTCTTCGACAGCACGAAAGCTAAGCGTGCTGCTAGCATGGTCAACGATCCAAACATATTTGCCCGCTTCGGCGCTGGCACCACTATCGCCCTCATTGGCACTGGCCGCACCAACAGCCTGCATATTCACAAGCGCCAGAACCGCCACAGCAAAAAGACCAGCAAATTTATTCATCCTGTCCGTCATCCTTTGGGTTTCATGAATGTCACCATGCGGGTCAACACATCATCCTTGTCTTTATAGTGATGCTTTAGCGCCGCCAGCACATGCAAGGCAAACAGGCCCAGCATGGCAAAGGATAGATATTCATGAACCTCTTTTAAAATCTCCACCGAATCTTCACCCTTGGGTATAAAAGGTAAATGTGGCCAAGGTATGATTTTGAACAGGGTCAAATCAATGTCTTTGGGCGAGGCAGAGACCACCATCCAGCCAAATAGCGGAATACCAATCATCAACACATAAAACAGAATATGCGTTATCTTGACGATTGTTTTTTCCGGCGCGGTCATGGTCGCTGGTGGTGCCGGTGGCTTATGGGCGAAACGCCAATAAAGGCGAAAAAAGGACAGGACGAGAACCAGCATCCCGAAAGAT
>WFQB01000196.1 GCA_015487305.1 Parvularculaceae bacterium
GGTCCAAAGGCCAACTTATCACCGGCATGATCACCCTGATGCTCACCTTCAGCATCATGATATTGACGCTCAACTATGATGCCGGATGGGATTGGGCGACCAATACCTATGACGGCTTTTGGACCCCCGAAGGCTTTATCAGAAATCTGTTTTTCAATGGCTGGCATCCGGTCATCCCATGGCTCGCCTTTTTCCTGTGGGGCATTTTGCTGACACGGTTTGATCTTTATTCGCGCAAAACCATTCTTATTCTGGCCGCCATACATGGGGTGTTGTTTGTTGAAATCAGCTTTTTGTCTTTCTGGCTGATTGAATATTTTACCCCCCTAGAGGCCGATGCCGCCTATCTGTTTGGCACGACCCCTATCCCTCCAATGCCGCTTTACACCCTCGCCGCCGGAAGCCTCGCATTTGTCACTATCGCTTTTTGCCTGCTCATAGCGCCCGTGCTCAAAAGAATCGGCCTATTGGACTGGTTCACCCGACCGGGCCGCCAAAGCCTCACCCTTTACGCCGCCCATATTTATCTCGGCATGGAGGCCATGGCGCTTTTTGGCTGGATGCAAAACCAAAGCGCCAAAACGGCGATTATAGCCAGCATCATATTCTGCATAACCGCGATTATTTACGCTTGGGTCTGGAGCAAATATTTCAAAATCGGCCCGCTCGAAGCGCTGCTGAGAAACCTAAGCCGCTAATAAGTCAATCCTTACACAATAGTCCTTACCAACGATTGACCCGCTGCCATTCGCCAAGAATATTTCCATTTTCCACCACCAGATAATTGTCAAAATTTGCGGCGGTGGCACAGGCATGATTGGGCAAAATGCGGATCATCGACCCCACCGGCAGGCGCTCAAACCAGGCCTCATCATCAAGGTGAATTGTGCCATGCTCCTGATGCACCTCATTGACCGATAAGCGCCCCAACCGCTCCATGGTCACAGGATCGCACACATAACCATAGCCCGCATCCGGCAAGAAATTATTGGCGCTCATATCCTTTGACAGAGCAAAAGCCCCGCCATCAATGATTAGCGAGCGGCCTTCTTTTGAGTGCCCGATAATGCTCGCCAAAACAGAAACAGCAATATCCTCAAGCTGGCATATTTTTCGCGAAAACTGAGCCAGATCAAAAAACATATAAACTCCTGCGCGCACTTCCGTAAGGCCCGCAAAGTTTTTGCCAAATAAAAAGGTCGGCGTTGAACCAACGCTTAGAATTTCCGATTGAATATTAATATCAGAAAGTCTTGTCGCCGCTTCAATAACACTGGACCTTTCCGCCTCGGCAATTTCTGCAATGCGCTGCTTGTCATCACTGCCATAAGAATGCCCTCCATGGGTCAACACGCCCTTAAAACTAATCTCCGGGCACGCATCAAAAACCCGCGCAATCTCAAGCAGTTGAGGGCTATCCGGCGCAATACCGCCGCGATTTTCGCCGCAGTTCACCTCAATAAGAAACTGCAATGGGCAGTTTTCCCGCATAGCAAAATCAGCCGCGGCCCGCGCCACATCCAGATTATCTGTCATCAAAATAATGTCAGTCTTATGCTGATCGATTATCGCTTTTACATGGGCAAATTTATTCGGCGTTATACCCACCGCATATAAAATATCCCGATAGCCTCCGGCAGAAAAATAAGCCGCCTCTTTCAGGGTCGAAACCGTGATGGCAGATTTGCGTCCACCATTGGCAATCGCCGCGACCTCCAGTGATTTGGCGGTTTTCAAATGTGGCCGTAGGCAAATATTATTTTTATCCGCCAAATCGCGAAAGCGCTGCGCATTGTTTTCCAGACGCGCTTTATCGAGAATAAGTCGCGGTGTTTCAATAACATCAAACATTCAAAAACTATTTCTTCGGCTTGTAGTCTCTTGAAGACGAATGGGTATGGACGACCTTCCAAACCCCGTCGATATTTCTGAATAGAAATGTCGACCGCCCGGCCTTGTCAATAACGCGCCCGCTTTTGACAAGCTTACCTTTAATTCGCGTATCAGCGATTGCCCAGGCAAAACCATTTTCAAAATGAACTTCGATATCCGAATATTTAACTTCAAAATTTTCGATGGCTCCCTTTTCCGGCTCCACATGATGCACAATCAAATCTTCAAGCCCTTCATTCTGACCACCGGATTCAATATAACGCGCCCCGTCAAAGTCAAGAAAATGCTCACGAAACGGCGCGCCATCCCCATTTTCCCAACCCTTCCCAATGTCAGCGATGATAGCTTTTATACTGGCCTCATCAGCTTCACTTGCGTTAGCCATAACTGGCGTAAAAACCAAAGCAACAATCAAAAAAATAATCTTGTGCATTTCTATTTCCCTTCTCGACCCATCAAAGACAGGCAATACTCCCCCCGCAAGTTTACACGCATTAATCCGGTTGACCAGCCATTTTCACAAAGCAAAAATATACCCCAAAATCAGCCTAGCCAATTTTGGGGTATTCATTGTGAAATCAAGGCCTGAGTTCAAACCCTAGTCAATTTTGCGATAATAATAAGTATCCCCCGCCTGCGTGGTCAAAGCCAGTGTGGGCGTACCATTATAATCTTCAAACACTTCATAGGTCCAATTGCCTTGGGTGCCGTCTTCCCAATTAATTCTTAAGGCCGAGCCATTGGTTGCCCAGGCCCCATAGTCTGGCGGGTTATCACCCCCACCGCGAATGGACACGCTCGACGTGCCCCCGGCCACAATGGCCCCAGACCCCCAGGCAACCGTGCCATCGGAAGAAAACGCCCATTTGGTAGCGCTTTCGATATAAATGCCGCCAGAGCCACGATTGGAGCGTGACATCCACGCCCCGACAATATCCCCCGCTTGAACACCCGATGGCGCATTAACCGATGGGCTGCTGCTATAGGGAGAAGCCGAAGCGCTGGACGCGCTGTCCGTGCCAACCCCCAAGGTCACATTGACGGTGGCGGCAATATCAATCGCCGCCTGTTGATAGGCTTCCAACATTTCCGGTGGCGATAAAGTCATCATGATCACCGCCGTGCCATCATCGGCGACCAACCCAACGGCAAAGCTAGCGCCTTCTTCTCCCTCATCCATATAGGTGTAATTATTATAGACAACCCCGCCCTCTACCCGCGTAGCGTCACCCACCGGGTGCAGTTCCAACTCCTTATAATGCAAAATGCCGTCAAACTCATTGGCCAGCGCTTCATAATTGCTATTGCCAATTTGAATAACCATGAGGTTATTGTCTTCATTCACCTGCGGCATGACCCCGACAATCAATTCATGCTGGGGCACATTTTCATCGGCCACCGCAATGACATTGTCCGGCAAGGTAAAAGTGACCCCACTATCGGGATATTCCATCACCGTGCCACCCATATAAAAGCCGCCAGCTTCCGGCACATCAGCGCGACTATTGTTCACAGAGAACAAAAACACAGCGCCCAAGAGCAAGGCCCCGAAAACCCACAGAGACCGTTTTTGATTAAGCAAATCTTTCATGATTATCTCCTGATAGAATGTAAATTTTAAGGGGTTATCCGCTGTAAATTCCACCCGACTCGCAAGTCAACACCATCAAGATGAGAATCAAAATGGTTTGAACCTTGCTGCCCTTCAGGAACTTCCCCAATGATACATTCTTCTGGTGGTGTATTGGCAATAAAGCGTGTGTATTCCGCAGCGTTTACATGCGGGGCCGGGCCAACATAATTCAAAATAAGCCGATTATTCAAAACGCGACCCCTGACCGAAAAGAGCCCAAAGGATGCCCGACCGTTGATTTCCACACGACCATCAGAGAGCTTGCGCCAAGTCACATCATTTTCCAAATTCTGCACATCATGCTCTAGCTCGATAATCTGCCGCAGACCTTCCTCCGGCACACCTCTTTTCTGACAAGGTTCGTAACGAACCCCGACCTGCTTTGCCATAGATACATTCTCTTCTTGTAGAACCCCTGTGCCACTCGTAGCCGACTCGAACCCGTTCAATGTTAAAGTCACGTCACTACCGAATTGAACATAGTTTAAAGGGTAGGTGCTAAGAGACCATTCTGATCCACCACGAAAAACGACACTCTCTTCAAGAATTTTATAATCATCATCGAGTATTCTTTGTCGCCCTCCACGATGAAAGGCCACCAGCCTAGCCCCTTCATCCCCGGTGTAATCGAAATTTGTAATTTCCACTTCAATACGCGAGGCAGTGGCATTTTTGATTTTCAAATTGATACTATTGTCATTGTCACCTTGTAATTGCACAACAAACGCGCTCGGATTAAAGTTACGCCCCTCAATCACCAAGGTCTGACCGGGGCGGGCCGCGTTCAATGGGGTCCAATTCGTCACCATAGGTTCAGGCCCCGGCGGTCTCGTATCGACCGCAACGCCGACGGGCGACGTGATGGCTTGCGCCCTTCCGCGGCCAATACCACGCTCATTATCGCGCCCCATATCGGAATTAACGGGACGCTCATCAGGCGGGGTATTGCTCCGGCTCACCCCTTCTATTCTTTGGACATCGACCTCGGCGGCTCTGGTCGCGGGGATACCTGCCAAAGGCTTAGAAATAATACCTTGGGTGCCCTTGGCACTGAGTTGTGCCGTATTGATGAGAATTGCTTTACTACGCCCCTTTTTAACAGCACCAGTAACAACATTGCGCGGCGCGGCATCAAGGGCGCGAATAGCCAAATCCGGATGGGACAAAGCATAACTCAACAATGGCCCACGCGCCGATTTTTTCACATAAAGCGTGCAGGAATATAAAGTCGCATCGTCCAGATTTTTGCCGGGGAATAAATTAGCCTTGGTAACCGTCATGGTAATCTTTTGGCTAACCACACGCGAAGCGGGCACTGCAATATTGGGGCGCACAGAGCCCAATTCATTGGCGTTGCTCGCCACGTCACCGGTAAAGATGCGGCACATAGGTGCAAGATATTTTATATCCTTGTGAATATGGCTAACATCTAGCGGCACTCGGAAAGTGACCGATTGTAGCGTCTCGGCTTTTGCAGTTGGCATAAAGGCAAACAAAACCAGCCCAACCATAAGTATCTTGGCCAAAAACGAATAATTTATTTTTCGCGCTTGAAAATAAGCCATGTTTATCTCCTGATTGTTCGAGCGGATTTTTAAGGGGTTGTCCGCAAAAGAGACCATTCCACCAGCCTGTCATAATCTCCTTGTGATGAGGCATCTCTCGATGAACCTGACCTACCATGGTCCCCTTTGGCGTGGCATTTGCCTCTATCAACTGTTGGAAATATGTTGCGAACATAATCTACATATTCCAACGTGAAAACACCGTCATTAACCTGACCAGTTACTGAATAGAGGCCATAAAACCCAAAATTCAAAATTTGAATTCTCCCATCAGCCAATTTACGCCATGTTATCGCACGCTCCTCACTTCTTTCTGCCGCTCTGTACATCACATTATGACGCTCACCCTCGGCAAAGCTCCCATTGACTTTGCACTTCGTCGTACTGACACTGGTCCGCTCCACCATATTAACCGTTTCGCGATATGTGCCACGGCCTTGATTGCTGAACTCAAAATTATTCAAGGTCAGGTTTACTTCCCCATTTGTAAAAATGAAATCTGCGGGGCTTGGACCAACACGCCAAAGAGAATCTCCTCTAAAACTAAGATCTCGATTGACAATCTTATAATCCTCATCAAGGACTTTTTGTTCACCTCCCCGCTGGAACGCAACCAGTCTGGCGCCCTCATGGCCCGTATAATCGAAATCGGTAATTTCTGCCTCGATGCGTGAGGCGGTGGCATTTTTAATTTTCAAATTGATGCTACGATTGCCTTCGCCCTGTAGTTGGAGAACAAAAGAGTCTGGCTTGAAGTCCCGCCCTTCAATCACCAAAACCTGACCCGGATGGGCGATATTTTGCGGGCTCCAACGCGTTACAACCGGCTCTGGCCCTTGCACGCGCCTGTCCACGGCAATACCAACAGTGCGGCCCGCTGCCTCGGCGCCATTGCGAACAACACCGGGGCGCGATGCTTGAGTGGTGCCATCAACGCGGCTCACCCCACCTATTCTTCGGGGTGTGGTGACCGTAACCGGCGCCGCCATACCCGCCAGCGGCTTTGAAGACAGGCCATAGGTTCCCTTGGCGCTAAGGGGCGATGTGTTGATCATCAGCGCTTTTTCTCTTCCCGCTTGCACCACACCGGTAACAACATTGCGCGGCGCATTGCCAACTGCACGAGTTGCCGCCTCTTGGCTGGACAAGGCATAGGCCAATAAAGGCCCATTGGCAGATTTTTTCACATAGAGCGTGCAGGAATATAGGGTCGCATCATCAAGACTTTTACCGGGCGAAAGATTGGCTTTGGTAATGGTCATGGTCACTTTTTGAGAAACATTGCGCGAAGCCGGAACAGCAATATCCGGGCGCACCGCCCCCAGCTGATTGGCATTGCTGGTGACATCGCCGGTGAAAATCCGACACATGGGCGCAAGGAATTTCACGTCCTGATGTATATTGCTCACATTCAGCGGCACCCGAAAACTAACCGACTGAAGCGTCTGCGCCCTTGCCGTATTCGTAAGGCCAAGCGCGCTAATGACGAGCAAACCCGCCATAAGTGAAAGAATAAAAAACGGCAAGCCGGTTCCGCGAATGCAAGAATTGGTCATGATTTTCCCTCTTTTTCCCTTTTGCTCTTAAAAAACTACCGTGACATGGTAGTTGCTGGCAAGCATGGAATAAGTGATATTTATCACCCAATGGGGCAGTTTCTCACGGATTTCACGGATTTCGCGGACTTTACCGCGGGAGCTGAGGAATGGTTTAGGAAAAACGAGCTACGAAAAGCGATTTTTGCATTCACAACAGATGAAAGCGATTCGGCCCACTACTGCGCTTAACTAATAAATATGCTATTTTACCAATATGAGAAAATTCCTCTATTTCGCCTATGGCTCAAATATGCTGGCAGAACGCATAAAAGCACGCTGCCCTTCGGCAAAATTTGCTGGCACAGCCTATGTCTGCGGCTATGAATTACGCTTCAGCAAACGCAGCAAAGATGGTTCCGGAAAAGCCACGATTGTTGAAAATGAGGGGCATAGAGAAAAACTGTACGGCGCGCTTTTTGAGATTGATAAGGGTGAGCATTCCGATCTGGATGAAGCCGAAGGCATTGGGTACGAGCGAACAGATGATTTTATTGTTATTAAAGCCGATGGAGATAAAGGAATAGAGGTTACAACCTATTTTGCCAAGGATGGAGCGACTGGCAAACATCTCAAACCGTATAGCTGGTACAAGCAGCTAGTCCTTTGGGGCGCCATTCAGGCCGAGTTACCTGACAACTATATTGCCCAATTGGTGGCAATTGAAGCTATCAGCGATCTGGACAACGGGCGAACTGACCGCGCTGGCGAAGCGTTGAAAGGAATTGCCCATTGCGTATTTTCGAAAGGAAATTGGGATATGAAAATTGCTGACCAATACACGGTGGCGGATTGGGAAGCGATGAAGGTTATCCTCGAATCGGATGAAGTCGAGCCGGAAATTTGGGACCTGGCTTTCAACATATTCTTTCGAACACGCATTGAAACCAGATATTTCGAACCTATTAGGCTGCTGCAAAAACATGGAAAAAACAAAGGAGAGGGCTTTGCAATTGTTGCCCTGCAATGCAGTTTAATTGAATTTTTGGCTTCAACACGGGAGGGGAAAAATTATAAACACCTTAAAGAAGGGGAAGAACTAGGGGAATTTGAATACGAAAAAAGCGCAAAACTTTTCAAGAATTTTCTGAAAAAGGATTTTCTGGAAAACAAGGAACTGGCTTCTCCTGTTTTTTCGAATAGTCGTGCGGATAGCTTTTACTGTGATGTGCGCTGTGCCTTACTGCATAGTGCACACACCAAGGGTAATTGGAAAATTATCGCCGAATCCGAAGACGACAATATTATCAGTTGGGCTGATAAGAATAGTGAAAAAATTCTGTATCGGAATAATCTGCAAAATGCGTTTGAGCAATATATCAACGACTACGGCAAAAAACTGAAAACCTGCAAATGTTTACAAGCGGCCTTCATTCGGAAATTCGACAATCTTTGCGAAGAATAATTTTAACACTATCCCCCGACTCATCCTGAGGTGCGAGCGTAAGCGAGCCTCGAAGGATGGCAAAGAGATAGCACCGCCTATTTTAAAAGTAAGGCGGCAATCCTTCTCCCGCCTTTGTGGGGGCAAGAACAAGTCCGAACTTAGTAGGGCTGCGACCGCAGCCCCGGTGTCAGTTTTAAAGGAGATGGGCGCCGCACACTCTTGGACAGCGCATTTGTGATTTGAGTTGAAGAACCAACAAGCGCGACCGCGCGTCGGCAATCGTTTGCCGCCCCGCCGGAGGCGCTACGCGCCGCGAGGCAAGCCACTACCGTGGCCTTCATTTCCTATTTTTGGTCCACAGGACCAAAAATTATCGCTTCGCGATACCGGAAATGAAGTGGGTGCGGGGGTAGGATTTGAACCTACGACCTTCAGGTTATGAGCCTGACGAGCTACCGGGCTGCTCCACCCCGCATCACTTTTTTCGAGCCAACCGGCATCCGCCCGGTCTTTTTTGGTTTTATTCGTCCTCGAAGCTAAAGCTTCTTCACGGACGAATAGGGGGCTGCTCCACCCCGCATCACTTTTCCGAGCCAACCATCGCCGTGCTCGAGAAGACCCGTGATATAGCCATCTGTTTCCAAGGGTGCAAGGGGCGTTTCTCAACAAAATGGTCAAATATCAAGCTTTTATCGGGCCTTGCAGGTGATTGCCCTCTTTATCCCCACAACAAAGACCAAGATGGCTGGATTTCCCGATGATCACAGCAAGTTTTGGGATGCACAAGCCGCCATTTTCGACGATGATACCCCTATGAGCAACACCCCCGCCCCGATAGACAC
>WFQB01000197.1 GCA_015487305.1 Parvularculaceae bacterium
ATAGAGGCCATGAGCCGAGAAGCTTTTAGAGACCATGCCTGCTCTTGTAGCGAGAATAGTTAAGACGCCAGAGTTTTAAATCCAGACATTATCGGGGGCGGAAAATTTCTCGTCTGTGGTTTCGTCACCGGTATTTTTTACGCCCGCAGGCTCGATCAGAAAAATTTTCGCTTCACCATGAGCAATAGGGCGGTGCTCCACCCCTTTGGGCACAACAATCGCTTCGCCTTCGGAAAGTTCTATGCTGTGGGTGCGAAATTTGAGAGTGATTTTTCCACGCCAGATAAAAAACATTTCATCAGCATTTTTGTGACTGTGCCAAGGAAATTCTCCTTTGATTTTTGCCAGCTTAAAATGTTGACCATTTAATTCAGCAATAATTTTAGGCCTGAAATGCTCGCTGAAAAGGGAGAATTTCTGATTGATGTTGATTTTTTGCGGCATAGCAGAAGAGCCTTAAAAACAGTTCTTACGGATTTGTTTGAGGGCCCTCTTCCTCACCGGCCTCATTGTCATCCGATGACGACCCGAAGGGAAGACCGAGCGCTTTGCCAAGCTCCTGTTCGGCGCGCCCTCTGGCGATATCTTCAAGAGATTGCGGTTGCGAGGCTTCTGCTTCCGGCTCGCTTTGTGCCTCTTCATCATTGTTTTCGGGTGCGGGCTCATCAGCAGGTGCGTGGCCACCGCCGAGTAATTTTCCAAGCTCTTGCGTGGCGCGATCTTTCAACTGATCTTCCAAATCAGCGTCTTTCTCTTCGCTGGCAGGCAGGCCAAGGGCGTCCTGCAACCGGTCTTCAGCCGCGCCGCGAATGACATCGCCAAGAGTGCCGCTATCAGGCACCGGAATACCATTTTGTTGCAGCAAGCCGCGCAGACGATTATCGGTCAATTGCCGAATCAGGCTTTGCACATCCACGGAGAAGGACGCGCCATTAAAGCCGCCAGCCACTTGCAACGGGATAGAAAAATTGCCGCCGGAACCATCCTGCATTTGCGATAGAACAGGGGCCAGCTTTAAGGACAGGCGTTGTGCTGGCAGGTCAATCGAGCCGCTACCGCTTACGGTGAAATATGGGCCGGTAAGGGTTATATCTCTGGTGCTGATAATGCCGTTATCCATGGTGAAGGCAGCGGCCAAGGCAGAAAAATCAGTTTTGGCTCCTTCTCCTCTGGCGCTGGCTATAGCGCTGGCAAAAGCATCGCGATTAAACTCACCGGCCCGCAGGCCTTTGACAATCTCAACCACAGATTTGGTCATGCCTCCAAGGTCAACGCCCTCCAACACACCTTCTTGCAGGTCAAAGGCCCCGCCGCCATCAAGGGCGCGCATCAGCGCTGCTTGCGAATTGCCTGTTGTGGCAAAGGTGATGGTCAGATCGCCGCGCCCGCCAAGGCGGTTCAGCCCCATGACCGAGGATGCAAAATCGCGGGCATCAAGCCCCTGCATGACGAAATTGCCCCGTATAACTGGCATGGCGCTGGTGGCATCAACAATCATTTGCCCCTCTCCAGCCCCGCCATAAAGAGTGAGGGCGTCAAGGTCAGCGGTCAGCTTGCCACCGCGCATAGTGGCGGTGAGGGCGCTTTTACCGAAATTGATATCATGAAGAACTATCTCATCCGCCTCTACAGTGAAATTACCGTCAACCGTGCGCAGGAAATCAAAGCTCATTTCCTCTTCCGACCAGGCCGGGAAGGGTGCGTTTTTATCGCGCTTATTGGCGCGGGCCGCTTCATCGGGCAGAGGCAGATAGGGGCGCAAATCCAGTGAGGAAAGGCTAAGCCGACCATCGACCTTTGGTCGCGCACCGCCCCAGGAAAAATCAAGATCCCCATTGCCTTTAATGGCATCAAAACTAAGCTCGGCATTTTTGAAACTTAAATGATTTTCGCCGCCGGAAATCGCGCCGGAAAGTTTTAACCGCTCAAAGCCTTTTTCAACTTCAATAGGGGCGCCCAAAGTGGCCAAGAGGCTGCGCAAGGTTGGTGCGTCCACTGTAAGATTGCCATCATAGGCAAGCGCCCCACCGGCAAGATTTATGGTGGTGTCGATGAGGTTATCCGCCAGCTCTATTTTCAGCTCCAGCGATGAGGGCTGGTTTTCCATCAGGCTTTTTGGCGTTGTTGCCTTGGCATAAAGTTTTGCCGGCGTGCCCTGAAAAATCATATCGCCATTGACGGTTAGCGGCTTGGAGAGGGTTTTCAAAGCGAGGGTAAGGTTTACCGCTTCGGCCGTAAAAATCTGGTTTGAGCTTTGGTCCTGAAAAATGATTTTACCATTAACAAGGCGGGCATCGCCGAGGCGCACATCGCCAGCCGGAGCGCCTGAGGGTTGCGCGGCCTCCTCTTGTGCATCATCGGGCGCGCCCAGTAACCAATTGACCGTGCCATCGGTTTTTTTCTCCAAAGAGATTTCCGGGCGAATGAGAACAAGCTCGTCAATTTCGGCCCGGCGCGCAAATAACGGCCAGAGTTTCACTTTGATGCGCGCTTCTTCCACTTCGGCAAAATGCTTGGCGGAAAACCCGGGGGCATTGCTGATGGTCAATCCGTTCACTTTGAAAGCGGGGGCGGGCAGCAGGCGAAAAGAGGGCGCTTCAGCAAGGGTGACATTACGGGCAAGAGCCTCGCTTGCCTGAGTTTCAATTTTTGATTTGTAATAGCTGCCGGGAACGACAATGGGCGCCAGCAATGCGGCAAGTAAGATCAATCCAATGAGCCCCCCAATTGTGTAAGACAGCCATTTCATCATCTCCCAATCTCCCTTTTCCGGTGCGGCAAAACTCTCCTTGCCGCTCCAATTTGCCCGACACCCTGTGCCGGAATCATCTTAATCTCTCAAATGCCATTTGTGTCGCCCAATTACACCCCCCTTTAGGGTAAAGAATAATCCACAATTTCCGGACATAATTGGAACAAATCTTAAAATTATAATAATATCAACAAGATATACCTTATTGCCAAACTAGAACAAAGCTGGTACAAAATATTTCCATTGAGCGGCAACCGACCATATGACATGAAGGAGCAAGACGGCATGGCCAATAATAATTTACGAGTAGTAGAAAGCGGAAATATGGACAAGAGTAAGGCGCTGGAAGCAGCACTCTCCCAGATAGACAAAGCCTTTGGCAAAGGCTCGATCATGCGCCTTGGTAAAAATGATCAGGTGGTTGAGATCGAATCCGTTTCCACGGGCTCGCTGGGGCTGGATATTGCTCTTGGCATTGGTGGTCTGCCACGGGGGCGGGTGGTTGAGATTTATGGGCCGGAAAGCTCAGGCAAAACCACTTTGGCCCTGCATTGTCTGGCCGAAGCGCAAAAAAATGGTGGGGTTGCAGCCTTTATTGATGCCGAACATGCTCTTGATCCGGCTTATGCCCGCAAATTGGGGGTCAATCTCCATGATTTGCTGATTTCTCAGCCTGATACGGGCGAGCAGGGTTTGGAAATCTGTGACACGCTGGTGCGCTCTGGTGCGGTTGATGTGCTGGTGGTTGATTCTGTGGCGGCGCTGACCCCACGGGCGGAGCTGGAAGGGGATATGGGCGACAGCCTGCCGGGCCTGCAGGCGCGGTTGATGAGCCAGGCCCTGCGCAAGCTGACCGGCTCAATCGCCAAGTCGAATACGATGGTAATTTTCATCAACCAGATTCGTATGAAAATCGGTGTGATGTTTGGTTCGCCGGAAACCACCACGGGCGGTAAT
>WFQB01000198.1 GCA_015487305.1 Parvularculaceae bacterium
GCGGTTTACCAATTCCGGCAATATAAGCAGTGTTGTTATCGCGGATGACCATGAAATGGTTCGCAAAGGGCTGGTGGAATTATTCGACGGCATTGCAGGAGCGCAGATAAAGGGAGTTGCTAAAAACGGGTTTGAAGCTATTGCCCTTTGCCGGAAACACAGACCCGGCCTATTGGTGCTTGATGTCGCCATGCCACTTGCCAATGGGGCAGAAGTCTTTGCTGAGGTCAGGCGCTGGTCACCACAAACATCTATTGCCGTTTTTACCGGATTTACCGCTGTGGGCATGCTAGCTGATTGGGTTGCCGCAGGTGTTGAAGGCTTGTTTTTAAAAACCTGCAGTGAAACAGAACTAAGGCAGGGCATGGAACTTCTCCTGGCGGGGCAGAAATATGTTGCCGGTGATATTGTTGACTTGCTTGCTGGTGCTCCCGATGGCAGAAATATAACACCAAGGGAGCGTGAGGTGTTGAATTTGATTGCCGCCGGGTTAACCTCCACGCAAATTGGTGAGCATCTTTGCATTAGCCCTAAAACAATCGAAAAGCACCGTGCCAGCCTGTTTGAAAAATTTGAAACAAAATCGGTTGCCGCATTATTATCTACCGCCTTCAAGGAAGGTCTGCTCGACCATCTCGAGCAGAGCTAGCCTTGGCAGATTTATTCTGCGGGTGGATATTTTGGTTTAAATTTTCGGATATATTTTTTACCGAGCCGATTATAAATTTCATAGGCATCGTGGAACTGTCCGGGGCGTGCATCAGGGGGCAGTTTCTCAAACATGCGGTATACTATGTTGGCACCGGGCTTATACACATCATAGCTATTATTCGAATAGGTGGTTGTGCTTGTTCCCCTATACCCACTGCCGGTATATTGCCCGGTGACACTGGTGGTTTGGGTTGAAGGCAGGGTGACGGTACTGGATTTGCCGGTATTTTCAGAGTCAATTTCTATGAAATAACGATAATTTGCCTCGATTGCTGTTTCTGCTGCCCGCAATAATGTCATCCGCTCAAGCTTTGATTTGCTGGTGTAACCATTACCAGAGGCTTGTATCTCCAACACATCAACATCACGCCATTTAGGTTTTTGGCCACCGGTAAATCCGTCTATCTGATAGGATGTTGCACAGGCCGATAGTAAGAGTGCAAATGCTAGTAATATCGTTGTTATTTTCATGAAAATCTCTCCTCACTGTAAGTTTCTAATTTGATGCCGATCATGATTGTCGGCTCGCTTAACTTTATGGGTAAAGGGAATGCCGATGATATGGGGGCATTCCCCCATTATGAATCGCTGCGATTTTGCTTTTATGGTCCCGTAAGGGGGGGGTGATATGTGCGTAGTGTGTAATCTGAAGGCGCGCGGCACGCATTGTAGTCGGCACAAATATTATTGTATAAGCGCCCGTAAATTTCGTTCAGATCAAGGGGCGGCATCGTAAGTTAGAGTGTTTTTCAGGATATTTGGAGGTCTGACCCAGTGCATCGGGCGATGAACAGGAACTGACCGATGCGCTAGTTTACACCGAGGGTCTGTCTGGTTTGTCTGTCATTGACCCAGAAGGTTGCAATAATATCCCTAAAATTATCAAATGACCGTCAAAGCCTTCCCATGGCGGCAAATGGAATGTGGTGCATATGACTCGTAATAGCGTGTTATAATATAGTCAAATTAAAGGGAATATTTTTCTGGCTCATTCGTCTTAGAGGTATATTCGGAGGAGTTTATTATGATTAATGCGAATAATGAAATTTCAGGCGAAGAAATTGACTTCAGTCCCCCTAAAAAGCATCCGCATTTGGTGCCGCTACCAGAGGGCCCTTGGAAGCAGTTTGAGATGATCAAAGATGGTGTTGATACGGCGCCATTTTTGGAAGAAATTGCTTCTGTTGAGGGGGCTTGGGATTTGCAAAAGGGGCGGCAGGATAAAATCCCG
The DNA here is from genome assembly GCA_015487305.1 of Parvularculaceae bacterium. GTDB lineage: Bacteria > Pseudomonadota > Alphaproteobacteria > Caulobacterales > Parvularculaceae > S012-90. The sequence continues at coordinate 1,943 of WFQB01000198.1, forward strand.
GTCCAACGCGAGGCAAAATCCATTCCCATTCGTGGTATGCGTAAGTCAAAAATGGCCGGGCGCAAGCCGGTCAATGTTCATGAATCGCGCTTTACCTACACATCGCAGAAATTTCCTCTAGCGCGTAAATTTCTGGAAGAGTTTGCTAAAGAATGGGGCGGGGAATTATCGCGTGCCAAGCTGGTTCTTTTGCCGCCCGGTAATCGGGTATATCCGCATATTGACCGCGGTGATTATTATCGCATACGCGATCGCTTTCATTTGATTTTGCAAACCGGAGAACAGGGCAGCTGGTTGCGCACAGCCGATGAAGAGGTCCGGATGAAAACCGGGGAGTTATGGCGCTTCAATAATAAAGGCATGCATGAAGCCCATAATGATAGTGATACGGATCGCATTCACTTTATTTTTGATTTAAAACCAATCGGGTAATGCGGGAATTTTTTCTATAAAATTATCCGGAAACCCTTTTCTTGTCAGGGCCTAAGGTTTGATGCGTAACTGGTAAAGTCGCCGCGCACCGTAATTTTTTGCAAGCTGCGTGGTGCCGACAAAGGCGCATTCATATCTATTGTCTCTGGACATCTCCAAGGCACAGGCAAATGTTTCTGAAACAAAAATAGCGCCAGTGGGCGTGGCGGGTTCCATGCGTGCAGTTTCTGATACCAGCGCGCCAAAACAGTTTTGTTGAGCGAGAATTGGGTCAAAGGTTTCATAGACCGGACCAAAATGAGCAGATATGCGAACGCCTTTTAATGTGTCGCCAATGAGAGAGTGAGCAAGGTTTTGTGCAATTTCCTGATCCAGCTCATGGCATAATTTGGCGGCCTGCTCGGGGTCTCTAAGAATGATGAACAGCGCGTCGCCCCAAGAGTTTTGGGAGATAATATTATCTTTATACTTTTTTAAAACCTTGCCACAGCTTTGCAACAGGTCTTCTACATAGAGGCGGTATTCCTGTTCTGTTAGTTTGGAAAACCCCGCAAAATCGCTAAAAATAATGGCTCGAAAGACCCGCTCCATTGGCTTTTCTGGAGGAGCAGGGCGGGTAAGGTTACGGCTCAATCCTTGAAAAGGAATGATATGGGATGGATGGTCATGCTTGCGCCATGCCTTGATATCGGCGGCGGTTCCTGCGGGACCATCTGTTTCTTGGCCGTCCCAAAGAGCGATTTGGTGGGCCTCTATTTGTAAATGGCGGGCCTGCATCAGGGCCATGCCTTGCATATGCAGGCTGGCAAAGGTGAATTGGCGCGGGTCATGAATATAAGCCTGATCGCTGGTAAAGCGAAATGAGGTCGCACGGTCTTTTACGGCCTGATAGCGGTGATGCCATCGGTCGCCACCGGGGGATACGGAATGCGTCAGAAAGTCAGCCTCATTGAAAGGCAAGATAATGTGAGTTTCAATTCCGAGGTTAAGCGCTACTTCGGCAATGAGAATATCACTGCCACATGCGAGTGATCCATAGAGGGTGCCAATCTGCAAATCTTTCAGCAATGCTGTAATCTGGTCGCGTGAATGATTTTCATGATTTTGATTTTCAATTGTCTCCGGCGCTTGATACATGTGGCCGCAATAGACCCCAACATTGAGAATATGCAAACATTGGCGAAGCTCGTTAGAGAATATCTGATCAATATCGAGATGCTGTAGTAATGCGCTAATGTTTTTCCATGTAGACGCGTGCCATCGTTGGTTTTTTGGTGCGATAGTATAGGCCTGAGTAAGGGCCGCGCGGGACTTGTCCAAATGCCCTTCAATCAGGGCGGCTTCTGCGATACTGGCTAATGACCAATAGCTTGCCTCATCTGCTTGGGCAAGGCGGCGCACTTCTGAAGCAAGTGCTTGGGCCTGATCGGTGTCACCTAATAAAATGCGCAATGTTGCTGCATTAATGCCCGGATAAAACTGTTGTGTTTTTTGAAATAGCCGCTGATAGAGATCAGCCGATTGAGCAAGCTTGGTGCGGCGCTGCTCTGGGTTTTGTGATGTCAGTCCCAAATCCTTATAAAGACGGGCTTGCAGGGCACTGATATCCGTGGTGGGGGATTGGCTTAGTTGAAAACGTTCATATTCCAAAAGTGCCGCCTTGGTAGCGCCGGTTTGGGCAAGGGCAAGGACCCGCAAATAAGCCAATTCTGTTGTGATATCGCTAAGCTCTTTGCATTTGTCCATTTCTTCTTTGGTCAAATCATAGGCGGCCAAACAATCGCCCCGATCCAATAGATGGCGTACTTGCTCCAATAGCTGGCTTCCAGACCTCTGGCTCATGGAGCTTCGCTTAAGCTATGGATTAGAAAATCATGATTGGTCCAGTCGCGGATTGCGAGAACAAAATTCTTGTCGGTGCTAACGGCCATATTACCATAAATATCGCTGTCACCTTCAAACATATTGATGCCTTTTTGAGCCCAGTCAAGCGTATCGTAGAAGCGCGATGATGCTGAAATCCTCTGCTCTAGTGATGCTCTTTCTTCAGGGTTGAGAAGCTCTAGCGGTGTGAAGACTGTCAACTCTTGGTCCAGATTGATGAACCCATTTTCATTGCTCTGAAAAGAACAAAAATTCGGGTCATCATAAGAACAAATAGCCAGTTGAATTTGTTTATAACTTTCGCCATCAAATCGGTTCAGGCCGAAAATAGGCGTATTATCGTTAAACTGGCCAATCTGCGTGAGGAAATCCCGAAAATGATTGGCTTTCCAATCAAGAATAACAATATCCTCATCGTTAAAGTCACTCCAAACATCCAAATAACCCTGATCATTGCGTATGAATAAAGATTGTGGACAACCACCTGTGCCGCAAAACTCCATCACTGAAACATAGGAAAAGAAATCGACAAAGCCGTCATCATTGACATCATCCCGCCGGACAATTTGAATTTCTTGAGCAAATTCTTCGCGGCTTAAACCTGCGTCGGGGCTGTCATCAAAGCGCGCTTCTTGGTAAAGGTCATAATACCAATCTACAAATTCTTGATATTGATTGCCCGGATCAAGGCGCGTGATTTTAGATTGCACCCGCCAATAGAAAATTCCGGCGGCGCTCAAGACTAATATTAAAGAGGCTAATAAGGCCGCTCGGCGTTGCGTGCGGCGGCGTTTGTCTCGTTGCCATAATTCATCAAAATTGACATCAAGAATGCCAGCGCTGAGACGCGCTTTGAGACGCGAAAGTCCATCATTTTTCCAATTTGGTGCTAATGGCTCATCAGGAATATCCGTGAGGTTACCGTCTTCTGTCACTTTAAAGCGCAAGGAAGGGCAGAAACATTCTGTCTCCGGGTCACCACTATTGGGTGTGCCATCAATGATAACGGCAAACACTCTTGCATCGCGGCGCTGTTTGAAGCGGCGCACTTCCATATCCACCCATGGAGATTGGGCGGAATTGGGGGAGCATAGGACAATCAGGGTTTGGGATTCATCAAGTGCGCCTTCAAGGGTTTTGCCCAAGCTCTCGCTTGCTCCCATTTCTTCATCATCGCGAAAAATCCGTCCCATAGTGCGGGTGGTGGGGTCCACATCCGCAAGCACGCCCAAAGGCAGGCGATAGGTTTCCAGTGCCTGATGGAGTTTTTTGGCCCATGCTTTGTCTTTTTGACTATAGGAAATAAAAGCGCGATAGCGCTTGGATATATTGCTCATTTTAGCACTTCCCTCTCACCCCCAAAGGGGCGTCACCCATCTCAATAGTGAGCCTATCAAGGCTCACCGGAATTGGCTAGGTGGCTGAAATTTCATTAATTGGGAAGAAAGAGCAGGCTTTATTGCTAAAGCTTACCCTTTAGCAATTTCATTACGCCGGAAAAATCGAGATCATCTTTTCCAGCCGCTTCCATCAGCGTGTAGATCTGCTCGGCCATGGCACCCATGGGAATTGAGGCGCGGGCCGTCTCAGCAACGCCGCCGGCAAGGCGTAAATCTTTCAGCATCATGGCGGCGGCAAAACCCGCTTTATAATTATTATTGGATGGGGCGTTGGGCACAGGGCCGGGGGCTGGGCAATAGCTTGTCATGGACCAGCATTGGCCCGACGCGGTGGAAGAAATGTCGAAAAACTTTTGTGCGTCGAGCCCCAGCCTTTCTGCGAGGTTAAATGCTTCGCATGTGCCAATCATGGAAATGCCGAGCAACATATTATTGCAGATCTTGGCGGCCTGCCCCATGCCCGCGCCGCCAGCATGGAAAATATTTTTGCCCATGGCTTCAAGAAAAGGCTTGGCTTTGTCAAAACTTTCGCTCGGGCCGCCAACCATAAAGGTGAGCGTGCCTGCGGCGGCGGCGGCAATGCCGCCAGAGACGGGAGCGTCGACAAAGAAAAAGCCGCGTTTGGCGGCGCCTTCGCCAACAGCCTTGGCGGTTTCCACATCAATCGTCGAGCAATCCATAAACAAACAGCCGGCGGGAATGGAGGCGGGCAGGCCTTCGGTGCTGGTGTAGACGCTGGCCACATGTTTGCCTGCGGGCAACATGGTGATGACCGTATCGATTTTGCTGGCGTCAAAATTGCCCAAATTCGAAACCGCTTTCGCCCCATTGGCGACAGCGCTGGCGATAGCCTTTTCTGACAGGTCAAATGCGTGAACCTCATGGCCCGCTTTGACGAGATTGGCCGCCATGCCGGAGCCCATATTGCCAAGACCGATGAAAAGAATGTGTGCCATTTTGTTTCTCGCTTTTTTGTGGGTTTTATTTCGGGATGGAATAATAGTCGCCGGCGCTTTCGGTATAAATATGCTCGCCTTGGCTTAATCCGGTTGGGCTATCCAGCGCCCCAAGGGCAATGGCGACCCAACCTCCGGGATTGTTGAGTAAGCGCCAAAATAAAGACGAGCCGCAAATAATGCAAAAGCCCCGCTCGGCTTTGTCGGAGGATTCATACCATGTGAGGCTGAGGGAGCCATGGGTTAGAACCAGATGATCTTCTGACACACTGCAAGAGGGCCAATAATGCCCGGCCCAGCGCTGGCATTGCTTACAATGACAGGCCGCCGTTCTATGCACCGCCCCATCAAGGCGAAATTTAATATCGCCACAAAGGCATTGCCCGGTGAGGGGAGGAGTGAGGGGGCTGTCCATTATTGCCAACCTTTTTATTTCATAGTCGGAATGACAAATTCAGAGCCTTGCACATCTTCCGGCCATCTTTGGGTGATGGTTTTGATTTTGGTCCAAAAGCGCACCCCTTCTGGCCCGTGCTGGTTGGTGTCGCCAAAGCCGGAGCGTTTCCAGCCGCCAAAAGTGTGATAGGCCACGGGCACGGGAATGGGGACATTGACCCCGACCATGCCGACATTGACCCTTGCTGCAAATTCGCGGGCCGCTGAACCATTGCGGGTGAAAATGGCAACGCCATTGCCATATTGGTGGTTTGAAGGCAGCGCCACAGCTTCATCGAAATTATCAGCGCGGGCAATTTGCAGCACTGGCCCAAAAATTTCTTCTCTATAGGATTGATGGGTCGGCTTGGCTTTGTCGAGCAAGGTGCCGCCGAGGAAAAACCCATTTTCATAGCCCTGCAGCGAAAAATCCCGCCCATCGACAATCATCTCTTGGCCTTCATCTACGGCCATCTGAATATAGTTTTTCACCCGCGCCTTATGCTCGGCGGTCACCAGAGGTCCAAGATCTGAATCTTCTGACAAGGAAGGCCCAATGCGCAGGCCTTCAACCTTTGGTTTTAGCATTTCTATTAGCTGCTCTGCGGTGCCATCTCCCACGGGCACGGCGACCGGCGTTGCCATGCAGCGCTCGCCAGCCGAGCCATAGGCGGAGCCGATAAGCTGGTTGACCACATTATCCATATCCGCATCGGGCATGACGATCATGTGATTTTTTGCACCGCCAAAGGCCTGCACCCGTTTATTATGGGCCGCCCCTTGGGCATAGATATATTGCGCAATGTCAGAAGAGCCGACAAAGGACAAGGCTTTGACGCGGGGGTCTTGCAGCAGCGTATCAACCGCTTCCTTGTCGCCATTGACGACATTGAGCACACCTTCGGGGGCCCCCGCTTCCATCATCAATTCAGCCAATCGCAAAGGCACGGACGGATCACGCTCTGATGGTTTGTTGATAAAACTATTGCCGCAGGCAATGGCGACGCCGAACATCCACATGGGGATCATCGCCGGGAAGTTAAAAGGCGTGATACCGGCAACAACCCCCAAGGGCTGGCGCATGGAATAGACATCAATGCCGGGGCCTGCCCCTTCGGTATATTCACCCTTTTGCAGATGCGGAATACCGCAGGCAAATTCGATAACTTCAAGGCCGCGCTGCACATCACCTCTGGCGTCGGGCAGGGTCTTGCCATGCTCGGAGGAGAGCATTTTAGCGAGGTTTTCCATATCCTTTTCAACCAGAGATTTGAAATTAAACATCACCCGAGCGCGTCGCTGGGGGTTCATTTGTGACCAGATGGGAAAGGCCTTTTCGGCGGCACTAATCGCGGTTTCGACCTCGGGTTTTGCTGCAAGGCTGACTTGCGCCTGCACTTCGCCTAAAGTGGGGTTGTAAATATCATGCAGGCGGTTTGATTGGCCTGCCACAGCTTTGCCATTGATAAAATGTCCGAGGGTTTTCATGGGGGTGGTCCTTCGTTCTTTATAAAACCTTAGAGTCAAAGTGCCCTCATATTACGCTCTGGCGGAAGATGGGGGCATAAGTCCTTACATCAATTCAATCGCAACAGCCGTGGCTTCGCCGCCGCCAATGCAAAGGGACGCCATGCCGCGTTTGCCGCCGCGTTTTTGCAGAGCATTGATCAGGGTTACGATAATGCGGGCGCCGGAAGCTCCAATCGGGTGGCCAAGGGCTGTCGCGCCGCCATTCACATTGACCTTGTCATGGGAAAGGCCAAGCTCTTTCATGGCCGCCATGGGGACAACCGCAAAGGCTTCATTGATCTCGTAAAGATCAACATCCTTATCGCTCCAGCCGGTTTGTTTGAACAATTTTTCCATGGCACCCACAGGTGCGGTGGTGAACCATGCTGGCTCATGGGCGTTTTGGGTCTGGCCAACAAGTTTGGCCAGCGGTTTAATGCCGCGCTTTTCGGCTTCGGACTGGCGCATCAAAACCACAGCCGCCGCGCCATCTGAAATAGAAGAGGCATTGGCAGCTGTGACCGTGCCATCTTTTTTGAACACAGGGCGCAGGGAAGGGATTTTATCGGGGCGGGCTTTGCCCGGTTGTTCATCGGCCTCGAAAACTGTTTCGCCTTTGCGGGTTTTAACTGTGACCGGGGAAATTTCGCCATCAAAAGCATTGGCTTTCTGGGCGTCCAAAGCCCGCTGCAAAGAGGTCAGCGCATATTCGTCCTGCGCTTCGCGGGTAAACTGATATTTGTCAGCGCATAATTCGGCAAATGTGCCCATCAACCCGCCATCATAGGCATCTTCAAGGCCATCAAGGAACATATGGTCTTTGGCCTCCGCATGGCCAAGACGGGCACCGGAGCGCATTTTTGGCAATATATAAGGCGCATTGGTCATGCTCTCCATGCCACCGGCAATGCCTATTGTTACCGCACCTGCATTAATGGCATCGGCCATTTGCATGACGGTTTTCATGCCCGAGCCGCACATCTTATTGACGGTGGTGCAGGGGGTTGTGTTGGGCAGGCCCGCTTTCAGGGCGGCTTGGCGCGCTGGCGCTTGGCCCTGTCCGGCGGGTAGCACGCAGCCCATCAGCACTTCATCAATATCTTCGGGCTTTAATTGGCTGCGCTCCATGGCGGCTTTGATGGAGGAGGCGCCTAATTCGGAAGCTGTAAGAGCAGCAAAATCCCCCTGAAATCCAGCCATAGGCGTGCGGGCAATGGCGGTAATGACGATAGGATCAGAAGCGGTCATGACAATTCCTTTCAAAAAATATCTGTTAAATCTTTTGGCGCGCTATTTTTAAGCGCGCCGCAAGCAAGGTTTGTTTATTGGCTGTTACGATAAGACTGTAACAGATGGCGGGCAATGATGAGACGCATCACTTCATTGGCCCCCTCGAGAATTTGATGAACGCGAACATCACGCAACATGCGCTCCAATGGGTAATCACGCAAATAGCCATAGCCCCCATGCATTTGCAGGGCTTTGTTTACGACATCAAAGCCGGTGTCGGTGACAAAGCGTTTGGCCATGGCACAAAGGGCGCTGGCATTAGGGGTTTTTTGGTCCAGCGACCAAGCGGCGCGATAGAGCAAGGTGCGGGCGGCTTCTAGTTCGGTGGCCATATCGGCAAGGGTAAATTGCAAGGCTTGCTGCGCCGCTAAAGGCTTGCCAAAGGCTTTGCGCTCATTGACATAGTCGAGGGCAGCATCAAGGGCGGCTTGGGCGGTGCCAAGGGAGCAGGCGGCAATGTTTAACCGTCCGCCATCCAGGCCCATCATGGCAAATTTAAAGCCATCGCCTTCTGCGCCAATCAGATTGGCAATCGGCACGCGGACATTATCAAAAGAGACAATAGTGGTTGGCTGTGCATTCCAGCCAAGCTTTCTTTCATTGGCCCCAAAACTGAGGCCTTCACTGTCTTTTTCAATCACCAGAGCGGAAATGCCCTTGGGGCCTTCTTCGCCAGTACGCACCATGACAAGATATAAATCACTGACGCCGCCGCCGGATATAAAGGCTTTAGAGCCATTGACGATATACTCATCGCCATCGCGCACGGCTTTGGTTTTCAACGCTGCCGCATCGGAGCCGCAAGAAGGCTCGGTCAGGCAATAGGAAGACAGCATCTCCATGGAAGTGAGGCGCGGCACGAAACGGGCGCGCAGATCATCGCCGCCAAAACGGTCAATCATCCATGTTACCATATTATGAATGGAGACATAGGCAGCCGTGGCAGTGCAGCCCGCTGACAAAGCTTCAAAAATTAACACCGCATCAAGGCGGGTGAGGGCGGAGCCACCATGCTCTTCGCTCGTATAAATGCCAGCAAGGCCAAGCTCTGCGGTTTTTTTAATGGTTTGGGTGGGAAAGATTTTCTCTTCATCCCATTTTGCGGCATTGGGGGCCATTTCTTCGCGGGCAAAACGTCGGGCCATGTCCTGAATGGCGTCTTGTTCATCACTAAGCGCGAAATCCATCTTTGGGCTCTTTCTTGTTTTCACGGGTTTTGCGCCTTGGCCTATCACGAGAGCGCCATGGCTCACAAGTAAAAGCACAGATGGTTTTGGCCCTTGTTTCGTTTCGGCTAAAATTTGCGGTAAAATTGGTCAATTTTGCGAAAAATAGCAGATATTTTGCCCCATGCTTTGCCCCATCCTGTGCTTAAAAAGAGGGCATAATCAAAGAGATAAAGATAGGACGGTAATATCATGGCGCGTAAAAATAGGGATGAAAAAGCGACAGACAAAGACTATCCGCCTTTGAGTCTTCATGTGCCGGAGCCGAAAACGCGCCCCGGCGATAAGCCCGATTTTTCTCATATTAAAATTTCGCCTGTTGGCGCTGTTGCCAAGCCGGAACTGGGGGTGACAGCTCAGGACATTAAAGGCCTTGCCTTTGAAATGGTGCGGGTGATGGATGAGGACGGCAAGCCCCAGGGGGAATGGGCGTTAGAGCTGGATGAAGAAATTTTACGCAAGGCCTTGCGGGCGATGATGCGTATTCGCGCTTTTGACAAGCGGATGATGCGGGCCCAGCGGCAGGGCAAAACCTCCTTTTATATGCAAGCCCTTGGCGAAGAGGCGATTGCTGTTGGCCAGCAATTGGTTTTGCAAAAAGGCGATATGAACTTCCCCACCTATCGCCAGCAGGGGCTTTTATTTGCGCAGGATTTCCCACTGATGGATATGATGGTGCAGATCTATTCCAATGAGAAAGACAATCTTGGCGGGCGGCAATTACCGGTTTTATATTCATTTAAAGAGGCCGGGCATTTTACCATTTCCGGCAATCTGGCAACCCAATATATTCAGGCCGTGGGCTGGGCCATGGCTTCGGCCATTAAAGGCGATAACAAAATTGCTACGGGCTGGATTGGCGATGGGTCAACGGCGGAAAATGATTTTCATTCCGGCATGGTCTTTGCCGGGGTTTACCGGGCGCCGGTGATTTTAAACCTCGTCAATAATCAATGGGCGATTTCTTCTTTTCAGGGCATTGCCGGTGGTGAGGCCAGCACATTTGCTTCGCGTGGTCTTGGCTATGGCATTCCTTCGCTACGAGTGGATGGTAATGATTTTCTGGCCGTTTATGCTGCCAGCCAATGGGCGGCAGAGCGGGCGCGGCGCAATCTTGGGCCGACCTTTATCGAATGGGTCACCTATCGCGCTTCAGCGCACTCAACTTCCGATGATCCGTCCAAATATCGCCCTGCGGATGATTGGGAGCATTGGCCCTTGGGCGACCCCATTGAGCGTTTAAAACAGCATATGATTTTGCGCGGGCTTTGGTCAGAGGAACGGCACATACAGGCTGAGGCCGAATATGAAGATGAAATGCGTGTCACCGCTGACAAGGCCGAAAGCTTTGGCACGCTTCATGACCAGAAAAATAAACGCAGCCCGGCAGAAATGTTTGAAAATGTTTTTGCAGAGATACCGCCGCATTTGCGTCGTCAAAGACAGGAAATGGGAGTTTAGGTCATGGATGGTGCGAGTGATGTTAAAATGAACAGCAAAACAAAATCCATGAGCATGATCGAATCTATTCGCGATGCCCATGATGTGATGATGGAGCGCGATGACAATGTCATTGTGTTCGGGGAAGATGCCGGATTTTTCGGTGGTGTGTTTCGTTGCACCGAAGGCTTGCAGCAAAAATATGGCAAGCATCGGGCTTTTGATGCGCCAATCTCTGAAAGCGGTATTGTTGGCGCTGCTGTGGGCATGGCAGCCTATGGCCTCAAGCCCTGCGTTGAAATTCAGTTCGCTGATTATATGTATCCGGCCTATGATCAGATTGTCTCCGAAGCGGCGCGCCTGCGTCACCGGTCCAATGGGGAGTTTACCTGCCCGCTGGTTGTGCGGATGCCGGTGGGTGGTGGTATTTTTGGTGGGCAGACCCATAGCCAATCGGTTGAAGCGCTGTTTACCCATGTGGTTGGCGTTAAAACCGTAATGCCGTCCAATCCTTATGATGCCAAAGGCTTATTGATTGCGGCGATTGAAGACCCGGATCCGGTGATCTTCCTTGAACCCAAGCGGATTTATAATGGTCCCTTTGATGGCCATTATGAGCGCCCGGTGGTGCCATGGTCCAAGCATGACAAGGGCATGGTGCCGGAAGGTTATTATTCCATTCCCCTTGGCAAAGCGGCGATTGCCCGCGAAGGCCGCGAGGTAACAATATTGGCCTATGGCACTATGGTCCATGTGGCGCTGACGGCAGCAGAAGAAACGGGGATTGACGCCGAAGTGATTGATTTGCGCACACTGGTGCCTTTGGATTTGGAGGCGATTGAGGCGTCGGTGAAGAAAACGGGCCGCTGTGTGATTGTTCATGAGGCGACCCGAACTTCGGGCTTTGGTGCGGAATTGAGCGCTTTGGTGCAGGAATCATGTTTTTATCATTTGGAAGCGCCGGTGTTGCGGGTGACGGGGTATGATACACCTTACCCCCATGCGCAGGAATGGGATTATTTTCCCGGTCCCGCCCGTGTGGGCGAAGCGCTGAAAAAGATAATGGAGACTTAAAACCCATGGGCATTCATGTGATTAAACTTCCCGATGTCGGCGAAGGGGTGGCGGAAGCTGAATTTGTTGCGGTGCATGTAAAGCCCGGCGATGCGGTTAATCCGGACCAAACTTTGGCTGATGTGATGACCGACAAGGCCACGGTGGAAATTCCTGCACCCATGGCCGGCAAAGTTGTGTGGATTGGTCCGGAAATTGGTGAGACCGTTGCCGTCGGCTCGGCAATTATAAAGCTGGAAGTTGATGGCAAGGGTAATGAGAAATCTGGTGAAGAAGCTGTGCCGGTTACAGCACCGGAAGCAAAAGCCCCCGAAGCAAAAGCTACAAAGGAAGAACCAAAGAAAGAAGTCGCGCTAAAGCCGGAGGTCAAATCTGTTGCCTCTCCTGCAAAAGCGGCCAATGGCGCGGCGGTGCGACCTCATTTTCGTGATGCGGGCGAGAAGCCCTTGGCAGCGCCAGCGGTGCGTTCGCGCGCTCGCTCGCAAGGCATTGATTTGCAGCTTGTCCATGGCTCCGGCCCGGCCGGGCGCATCACCCATGAGGACCTTGACCATTATATTGCCAATGGCCCTGTCGCGGGCGCATCGGGCGGTAATGTTCTTTCGCCCAACACGAATGTTGAAGAAATTAAAGTTATTGGCTTGCGGCGCAAAATTGCGGAAAAAATGCAGGATGCCAAACGGCGTATTCCGCATTTTGCTTATGTGGAAGAATGCGATGTGACGGCACTGGAAGATTTGCGCCAGCACATGAACCAAACTCGCGCCGAGGGTCAACCCAAACTGACCGTGCTGCCTTTCATCATGCGGGCGCTGGTTTTGGCGATTAAAGATTATCCGCAAATGAATGTGCGTTATGATGATGATGAAAATATCGTCTATCGTTTTGGCGGTGTGCATATGGGTATTGCAACACAAACAGCGAATGGTTTAATTGTGCCAGTGGTGCGCCATGCAGAAGCCAATGACCTTTGGGCCAATGCCAATGAGGTAAAGCGCCTTGCAGATGCGGCCCGTAATGGCTCGGCCAAACGCGAAGAGCTTTCCGGCTCAACCATTACTATTACATCGCTTGGACCTTTAGGCGGGATTGTCACAACGCCGGTTATCAATCATCCGGAAGTGGCAATTTTGGGTATCAATAAGATTGTTACCCGGCCTATATATAATGACCAAGGGCAGGTGGTGCCGCGCAAGATGATGAATCTTTCCTCGTCTTTTGATCATCGGGTCGTGGATGGCTGGGATGCGGCGGAGTTCATCCAGAAAATTCGGGCCTATCTCGAATATCCGGCAACGCTTTTCATTTAGAGATTTAAAAAATAATGACAGATATTTCCTGCAAAGTTCTGGTGCTGGGCGGTGGTCCCGGTGGTTATATTGCTGGCATTCGTGCCGGACAATTGGGTCTGGATACGGTGTTGGTGGAAGCGGAGAAGCTCGGCGGTTGCTGTTTGAATGTGGGCTGTATTCCATCCAAAGCTGTCATTCATGCGGCGGAAGAATTTCACAAAGCGGTGCTTTATGAGCAAAATGCTTCGCCGATCGGTGTGTCTGTGGACAAGCCGAAAATTGATTTTGCCAAAACCCGCGATTGGAAAGACGGCATTGTCAAACGCCTGAACACGGGCGTTGCGGGGCTGTTGAAGAAAGCCAGAGTGCGTGTGGTCGAAGGTTGGGGGGTAATGCGCGATGGTAAAACCTGCCTTGTCAAGACGAAGGGTGGCGAAGTTAAAATCACCGCCGAGCATGTGATTTTAGCCACCGGCTCCCATTCAGCCGAACTGCCCTTCCTGCCCTTTGGCGACAAAGTCATTTCCTCAACCGGGGCATTGGCATTGGGCGAGGTACCAAAACGGTTGGCGGTTATTGGCGGTGGTTATATTGGTCTTGAATTGGGCACGGCCTTTGCCAAGCTGGGATCGCAAGTAAGCGTGATTGAAGCAACGCCTTCTATCCTGCCGCAATATGACAAGAAACTGACCCGGCCGGTGATGGAGCGATTAAAGAAGCTGGGTATCGAAGTGCGGGTATCGACACTGGCCAAGGGGCTTTCCAAAGTGGGTGATCTGCAAGTGGAAGAAGGCGGTAAGGTCAGTACTATCAAAGCCGATAAAATTCTGGTGACGGTGGGGCGCGTGCCAGCAACGCAAAATTGGGGGCTTGAAGCGCTCGATCTTACCATGGCGGGGCGGTTTATTAAAATTGACGATCGTTGTCATACTTCCATGCGCAATGTCTGGGCGATTGGCGATGTTACTGGTGAGCCGATGCTGGCCCACCGGGCTATGGCGCAAGGGGAAATGGTTGCAGAAATTATTGCTGGGGAAAGGCGCCAATGGGACAAGCGCGCCATGCCGGCGGTTTGTTTTACGGACCCCGAATTAGTGCAGGTCGGTTTGAGCGAGGCGGAAGCCAAAGAGCAGGGCATTGAAACCATGACCGGACAATTTCCGTTCATGGCCAATGGTCGCGCCATGACTATGGAAGATGAAAGCGGTTTTGTCCGCGTCATCGCCCGCAAGGATAATCATCTGGTGCTTGGCATTGAAGCGGTTGGCGCGGCTGTATCGGAGCTGTCAGCGGAGTTTTCTCTGGCGATTGAAATGGGGGCGTGTCTTGAAGATATCGCCGAGACCGTGCACGCTCACCCGACGAAATCGGAAGGTATGCAGGAAGCAGCCCTGAAAGCGCTGGGGCACGCGCTGCATATTTGAGGCAGGTCTGTGCCAACCCTTGCAATTTGCAAAGCAGGGTTTTGCGAAATGGGATGGGCGCGAATGACACGAGCCAGAAAAAAGAGGGGGGGTGTTCTCGTGGGTTCACCCGCGCCCGGCATTGTCAGACGCTGCGAAAACTAAGTCGTAAAAACCAGCTTTCACAACCGACCGATGGCCAGCAGATTTTTCTGCCCCACCGGCTTGCCTCTCCCGCTCGCAAGTTCAAGTCGGATCCTTAAAAA
>WFQB01000199.1 GCA_015487305.1 Parvularculaceae bacterium
TGTCCTTGCCGCTTTTGGGTGCGGTCTTACTGCCATCATGGCTGGGGATCGTGCTTGGGGCTTTGTGGATTATTGGCTTTACCAATGTGTTTAATTTCATGGACGGGCTTGATGGCATGGGCGCGGGCGCGGGGATTGTTGGGGGTTTGGCTTTGGCGCTGGCCTTTGTGTTCTTGGGCAATGTCGCCGGGTTTAGCCTTGCGATTATTATGGCCGCTGCGCTTTACGGATTTTTACCGGTTAATATTTCCGGCAGGGCGCGACCGAAGATTTTTATGGGTGATGCAGGTAGCCACGGTCTTGGGGTTTTGATCTCTGGCTCTGTTCTTGCCGGGCAGTTTTCTGCTGTTGATGGTCAGGCCTTGCCATTATATTTTCTGCCGACATTGTTTTTACCGTTTCTTCTTGATGTGGTGATTACGTTTTTGCGCCGGGCAGCGCGGGGGGAGAAATTACATCAGGCCCATAAGCAACATCTCTATCAGCGTTTACAGCAATCGGGTCTGTCGCATCGGCGGGTCAGCCTTTATTATGCGCTGGCGCTTATTGGCTCCGGGGCTGGCGCATTTTCCCTGTTATGGTTGCCAGAAAATATGCACTGGCTGGTGCCTGTGCTGGTCGGCGGTGTTTTAATTTTGCTTGGGACTTATGCGGAAAAGCGCCTTGCCCCATTGCCTGACAGCCCGGGTCAGGCTGAGCGCATCACCGAATAATCAGCAATATCGGCAAGGGTTTGTGGTAATTTGCCTGACGGGATTTTATCGAGCGCCTTGATTGCATCATCGGCAAAACCTCTTGCGGCTTCAATGGTTCTTTCCAGTGAATTGCAGGCTTTCATATAGGCAATGGCCTGGGCTAAATCATCCTCTTTTTGCTCGCTATTGCCGATAGTGCGTTGCCAAAAAGATTTCTCCTCGCCGGTTTTGGCCGCAGCAATGGCAAATACAATTGGCAGGGTCATTTTGCCTTCGCGAAAATCATCGCCCACGGATTTTCCCAAAACCCCTTGGGCGCCGGAATAGTCAAGCACATCATCTATGAGCTGATAGGCAATGCCCAAAGACAGGCCGTAATCGTAAAAAGCTTTTTGTTGGTCCTGACTGGCATTGGCAACCACGGCGCCAGCTTCGGCGGCGGCGGCAAACAGGGCTGCGGTTTTGGCTTTGACCACATCGAGATACATATCATAGCTGGCGCTGACATTGTTCTGGGTGGCGAGTTGTAAAACTTCGCCTTCGGCAATTACGGCGGATGCTCGTGAAAGAATATCAAGCACGGTGATCGAGCCTGTGCGCACCATCAGCTCAAAGGCGCGGGAGAAAAGAAAATCGCCAACCAGCACGCTTTCCTTATTGCCCCAGATAATATTGGCGGTCTTGGCCCCCCGGCGCAAAATGCTTTCATCGACCACATCATCATGCAGCAGGGTGGCCCCATGGATCAGTTCAACGGCGGCGGCCAGATCTATATGGGCTTTGCCGGTATAGGAAAAACTGCCCGCAGCGGCGAGGGTCAGCATTGGGCGCAGGCGCTTGCCACCGGCATTGATCAAATGGCTGGCCATTTCAGGAATGAGCGCCACCGGCGAGCGCATGCTGTCCATGATAGCGCCATTGACGGCGGTTAGATCATCGCTGACCAGCCCTTGCAAATGTTGAATGGCACCACGAAAATCGCTGTCATTTTTGATGATTTTGGCAGGGGCTGGCAAATCGGGCTCCGTCAGTCACTAATTTGACGCCTTACTTAGCACAAACAGCGCCGGGGAAAAGCTGCCATTTGCCCTATGGCATGGAATTTAACGGCGATATTTTTGGCGCTTTGGCTTGTAAACCGGGGTTTGGGGCCCTAAATCCCTGCCCATGAGCGAAAACCCGTCTTTGATTAAGAAAATCACCCGCAAACTTCCCCTTATTGGCGACAAGCCGCCTCTGGTCTCGGTATTGGACCTGCAAGGGGTCATTGCCGCGTCCGGTCGTGGCAAAGTGCTGAACCTTAAAAAGCTGGAAAAGCCGATTGAAAAGGCCTTTGCCAAGCCTAACCTGCAGGCGGTTGCACTGCGGATTAACTCTCCCGGCGGCTCACCCGTGCAATCGCGCTTTATCATGAATCATATTCGTGAAATCGCGACAGAAAAGAAAATCAAAGTGCTGGTGTTTGTGGAAGATGTAGCGGCGTCCGGCGGCTATATTTTGGCTTGTGCGGGCGATGAGATTTTTGCCGATGAGAGCTCTATTGTCGGTTCTATCGGGGTTCTTTATTCAGGCTTTGGGTTTACCGAAACCATATCGAAATTGGGCATTGAGCGGCGGGTTCACACCGCTGGCAAATCCAAGAGCCAGCTTGACCCATTTAAGCCGGAAGACCCCGAGCAGGTGGAAAAACTGCAAGATATGTTGGAGGAATTGCATGTTCAGTTCATTGATCTTGTAAAAAGCCGTCGTGAAGGGAAAATCGGCTCTGCGGATGATATTTTCACCGGCGATGTGTTTCTGGCTGAAAAGGCCAAGCAACGCGGGCTAATCGATGACATTGGCACTTTGCGGGCTGTGTGCCGGGACCGCTTTGGCGAAGATGTGGAATTTGCCCATATTGCCTCTGAGGAAAAATCTCTGCTGGCGCGCCTTGCTGCAAGTCAAGCTGGTGCCGGGGGCAAGAGGCTTGTTGAAGAGGCCCCCGCAGCGGGTATTGGCCCTTTCATTGATCCAGATGCCCTGCTGGATAGTCTGGAAGAGCGGGCCTTGTGGTCGCGTTACGGATTATAAACTTATCTTTTGGGTTGGTTTTATGGCATCATAGCCGGATGGAGGTGCCCTTATGAGTATTGCCAGCCTGTTGACCACGGTAACGGCCACGCTTTTAGCGGTTGGTCTGGCCAAGCGCTTGCGCCGACGCATGGGCGCGGCGGCCCGGACGGCCAGATTTTATCGCCAGCGCGCCAATCCGGTAAAGGATGAAAAGGCCGCAGGGGATGTGGTTTTAAACTTTGATCGCGACCCTGATACGGGCATTTATCGCGATAAATCCGAAATTTAGTCCTTGAAGGGCTCTCGAAAAGGGTTTTGGGGCGCAAATTACAACCGTAGGAGCTTGTTAGAGCCCGGTTTTGATGGAACAGGCCGGGCTCTAAGTCTTTGTTTTGACGCGTTTCCGGATGGATAACCAGTATCCACTTATCCTGGAAACGCTCTAGGGGGTTGCTGACCGCTATTCCCATCTGCTAAGCGTCTCGGCGCTAGATTTTATTTGAAAAAAAACCCATTCAAGGGAGTGCCGAGCAGTGAGCTGCGGCATTTAAGGAGAATTTTATGAGCCAGACACCTGCGGCCCCTTCCGATATTCAATTGGACGGCCAGATGTTTTTGTTCCGCAAGCCGGAATTGCTAACCAAAGACAAGCATGCGGGGCTTGGGGTTACCCGTCCGAAAATGCCTTTTGGCTTTTGTGCCGGGGTTCGTGCGGTGCCGATTGTTTTGGCTGAAATTGCCTCTGCCCAGCGCTATTACCCGATTATTTTTTCTGATGCCAATAATCCTTTGCCGATGGCGGTTGTAGGGTTGATTGATGAGGTCAATCTGTTTGTGGATGATAATGGGGAATGGGATCAGTCGGTTTATATTCCTGGCTATATCCGCCGTTATCCTTTTGCGCTTGCAGGTGACAAAAGCTCTGAGCGCATGGCGATGATTATCGACGCCGAATTTGAAGGCATTACAGAAACGCCGGAAACGCCATTTTTCCAAGAGGGTGGCGAGCCTTCCGAAGCGATGACGCAGGCGATGGATTTTTGTCGCACCTATGAGCGCGATCGCATGGTCACTATCGATTTTGCCAAAAAGTTTGCGGAATATGATTTGCTGACAACCCAAGTGGCACAATATACGCCGCAAGGTGGTGAGCCGCAGCCTTTTGCGCAATATGTCAA
>WFQB01000200.1 GCA_015487305.1 Parvularculaceae bacterium
AAACAATAATCCTGTCGGCGTCAATAATCGTCGACAAACGATGGGCAATCACAAGGCTGGTGCGGTTTTGCGATACGGCCTGCAGGGCTTTTTGAATTTCCCCTTCGGTCACACTATCAAGAGCTGAAGTTGCCTCATCAAGGATTAAAATTGGCGGGTCTTTTAATATGGTGCGGGCAATGGCAACTCGTTGTTTTTCACCGCCAGACAATTTCAAACCACGCTCGCCAACGAGACTGTCATAACCTTGGGGCAGGCTTTCGATAAAGTCATGAATTTGCGCCAACTTTGCCGCCTGCTCAATTTCTTCGCGGCTCGCCCCCGGCCTGCCATAGGCAATATTATAAGCAATGCTGTCATTAAACAGCACCGTGTCTTGCGGCACCATGCCAATGGCTTTGCGCAATGATTCTTGCGTGACTGCACCGATATTCTGCCCATCTATCAAAACCGCGCCGCTTTCAATATCGTAAAATCGATAAAGGATGCGACTGATGGTCGATTTGCCCGCGCCAGACGGTCCAACAATCGCAACTTTCTCCCCCGGTTTAACATCAAAGCTGATACCTTTTAATATCGGCCTGTCCGGGGAATAAGAAAAGCAGACATTTTCAAAAGAGATAGATGCCCCATCGACTTTAAGCGGTTTGGCATCAGGCGCATCTGCCACTTCGGATGGAATATTCAACAGGGTGAACATTTTTTCCATATCCACCAGCGATTGTTTAATCTCGCGATAGGCAAAGCCAAGAATATTTAACGGTTGTTGTAGGCTCATCATAACCAGCGACACCGCAATCAAATCCCCCACCTGCATTCTGCCCTGAAGAACGCCCTGCGCTGTTAGCAATAAAAGCGCCACAAGGCCGGTATTATAGATGAGCGATTGGCCAGCATTAACAAGGGCAAGAGAATTATTGGAGCGGATCGCGGCCTCCTGATAACCGCGCATGGCATTATTATAGCGCTCGGCTTCATAGGTCTCATTATTGAAATATTTGACGGTCTCAAAGTTTAGAAGACTGTCCACCGCCTTGCTGTTGGCTTCCTGATCCTGTGCATTCATGGTGCGGCGAAATTTTAACCGCCATTCGGTTGAGGCCACCGTAAACCAAAAATAAGCGGCTACCGTCAACACCACAATGAGCGCAAAAATCATTTCATATTCACGCATAAAGGTGACGGCAATAATCCCTAGCATCAGCACCATGGGACCGATATTAAACAGCAAAAAGCGGAAAACAAATTCTATGGAGCGGATACCGCGCTCAATAATCCGCGAAAGCCCGCCCGTGCGCCGTTCAATATGAAAGCGCATGGACAAGGCGTGAAGGTGGCGAAAGACATCAAGGGCGATTTCCCGCTGAGCATTTTGCCCGACCCGGGCAAAAAGAAATTCACGAATTTGCGGAATGGCCACCGACATCAGTCGCAAAAACCCATAGCCAATAATAAACAGCGCAATATTGCCAAGCGTTGTAACAGCCGGATCAGCGCCCTCAAGCTGGTTTGAGGCATCGCGCAATAAAAAAGGCGCCCGGACATTGATATAGGCCCCCAGCAGAATTACCAGAAACGCCCCTATCACACGAAGTTTGAAATTCAAATTTCCCTTTGGCCAAATATGTGGCCACACCGCCCCCAGCGCTTTTAACTGATCGCGCAAGGAAGATGGTGTCGTGCTTTCCAGAGAAGCAGCACTATGATCGCGGTGTGGCCCCATGAAAAGGGGAGATAGGGGTTTTAAGGGAGAAATGGAAGGGGGCGACTAATTTAATTCCAAAAACTGCTGTCCAAAATAGCACTGGCAGAAATATATTCCAGTTTTTTCAACGCCCTGTCCCTGCTATTAAAAACATACCAGCCCTCTAATTCTTCCAGCGCCTCCATGGCTTGGGCTGTCCCATCAATAAAATGCATCATCGGTATTTCACCTTCCGGTGGTTTGATAATAATTTTTTTCATTTTCGGTACGGCAAAAGAAACCAGTCCGGCGGCTTTGCCCATGGCTTTATTGGCCTGCTTCAGGGCAAGGCGCATATCTTCGGTTTTGATAATGGTCTGCCCACCCTGCTCCGGCATCGGCAGGATCGGCTCCAGCCCTAAATTCATGGATAATTGTCCCTTGGGCACATCTGTAAAAACCGGAGGATTGGCTTTAAAAAGTTCAGCGCTTGGCCGCCAGGTTAGTTCTCCATTCTCCCCCACAGGAATTTTTTGTCTGGCTTCTCCTTCACCAAACCAAAGCCCAATAGGACCACCATCTTCACGCATCAATTTCGCCGAAACATTAAAATGGCTTTGATCTTCCGGCGCTATGCCTTGGCGCAGTTTTTCATGGCGAAAGACTTTCTTTAACCGCCCAATTTCTCGCAATTCCGGCAGGCTCGCCGATGTTGCCACCCCCGCCTCTTCCACAATATCCTGCGCCATGGCTATAGGCGATGCAAAGAATAATGCCAGAAAAACCGCCATGGCAGAGAAAAAACGCGATAGGGAAAAGCTCATGACAGACACTCCATTGCCTTTAAACAAACGCCAAGTTTCGGCATTGGCGAGGCCGTGGTCAACTTGCTTTTTGTTCACGAAGAGGCGCGGCGCTTGGTAAAACGCTTGATCGTGCCGGAAAATGTCACCAGCACCTCCCCTTTGCCCAGCACGCGCCCTTCGGCAAAAATGATCGAGCGCCCGGCCCGAATGACCTGACCTTCTGCATAGATAAAGGTTCTCAAAGGCGCTGGCGCAATATAATTGAGATTAAGCGACAGGGTCGCTCCATTCATCACATCATCACCCTCGCTGGCAATAAAAAACAAACCAATATCGGCAAGTGTTGCCAGCATCCCCCCATGAACAACGCCATTAATATTGCTATGGCGGTCTTCAGAGAAAAATCCCAAAGCTATGGGATTGGTGCGCTGATAAAGCGGCCCATTAAAGGCGGCAAATTCAGAGCGAATATCAAGTTTCTCAAACCCTTCGGGAATTTCTATCGCTGTCTTGTCACTCATTCATCTG
>WFQB01000201.1 GCA_015487305.1 Parvularculaceae bacterium
GATCCATATCATCTTACCCGTGGGGATTTCTTTTTATACCTTCCAGACCCTTTCCTACACGATTGATATTTATCGAAAGGAAATGCAACCCACGGATCGCTTTATTGATTTTGCCGCCTATGTGGCGTTTTTCCCGCAGCTTATTGCCGGGCCAATTGAACGGGCACGACGGCTATTGCCGCAATTTCAAGCCCCGCGCCAATGGCAATGGCGCATGGTGCAATCGGGGGCGCTGTTGTTTTTGTGGGGTCTCTATAAGAAAATGGTCATTGCCGATAATCTCGCGCCCATTGTTGACGCAGCCTTTGCCAATCCCGCCAGCGCCGATGCGGCTTTGATGACGATTGGTATTCTTGCTTTTGCGTTTCAGATTTACGGAGATTTTTCCGGCTATTCGGATATGGCGAGAGGGCTGGCGCGTATGCTTGGCTTTGAGTTGATGCTGAACTTTCGCCTGCCCTATTTTTCCCGCACGCCATCAGAATTTTGGCGACGCTGGCATATCTCCCTTTCCACATGGCTGCGCGATTATCTTTATATCCCCCTTGGCGGCAATAAGGGGGGGGCGCTTTTGACCTATCGCAATTTAATGCTGACCATGCTTTTGGGCGGGCTGTGGCATGGGGCGGCATGGACCTTTGTTTTCTGGGGCGCATTTCACGGAATTATTTTGGCGCTCTATCGCGTTGCAAAAATCGACAAGCATTTATTTGCCGTGAACCTCACAAGCGCAAAAGGCATTGTCTTACATGGGCTCGCATGGTTAGTGATGAGCTATCTCACCCTTATCGGCTGGACATTTTTCCGCGCTGAATCAATCACTGATGCCTTTGCGGCTATCAACATATTCAATCATGGGCTTGTAAGCGGCGAGGTCTTTATGACCATTGGCACCCTTGAGCAGGCCGGGCAATTTGCCTTTTATGTATTGCCCTTGGTGTTTGTGCAAATCCTTCAGGCCAATCGGCAAAGCCTTGAGATTATCTGGGATGATCTTAGCTCTCCTTCTCCGATTGCGCGCTTTGTTGGTGTAAACTTTCTGCTTTTTATCCTGTCTTCCTTATTGTTCTTGTCCGCCCAATCCGGGCAGGCCTTTATCTATTTTGATTTTTAAGGGGCGGGCCATGAAAAATATTTTCAAAATTTCGCTTTTGAGCATTGGCCTTACGGTCTATGGCCTAATTTTTATCGAGGTATTTTTACGCCTATTTGCGCCGCAAGCCATTATGCCGCGCCATGTGGTTGGCTCTGAGTATGGGGTGCGGATGAATGAGCCGGGAGCTATCTATCGGCAAAAAACCGCAGAAACCAGTGCTATTATCCACATCAACAGTTTGGGTCTGCGCGGACCACAAGGCCAAAATCTGGAAAAACCGAACGGCACAAAGCGCATTGTCCTGTTCGGGGATTCTTATTTTATGGGCTATGAGACCGATTATGCAGACAGTTTTGCTGCCCGCCTTGGCAATGAAATGCGCCAGCGCCAATGCGAGGTTGAAATTGTCAATCTTGCGGTCTCGGGTTTTGGCACGGCAGAAATGTTGCGCACGCTGGAAGCGCGTGGACCTGATTTTGCGCCCGATGTGGTTTTGTTTCAATGGCATCATACGGACCCAGCGGATAATAAACGCGCTGATCTTTACCGCGTTAAAGATGGCACCTTAGTGAGCACCGGAAAAAATTACCTTCCCGCCAATGATATGCGCAAGCGTTTACAGCAGCAGCCTGCCTATCGCCTCATCTCAGAGCATTCCCATGCCTATGCAGCCTTGCGCGAAAAAACGGCCACCACCATTAAAAACCTCATGACCGGCGGCGCTTTGGTGAAGCGCCCCGGACAAGTGGCGAGCTTTGGTGTGGCTAGTGATAAAATGGTCTCATCGGCAGCCCCCCAAGACCGCGATGATCGCCCCCCGGCAACTGCATTAGATCTCGCGCTATTAGACGCGGCCGAACAGCGCAGCTTTGAAATGGAGGCAGATTTTTATGTGGTGGATATTCCCTCTTGGCATTCGCGCACGCAATTCTCATCAGGTTTTAGATTACTGCCGGATCAGCGACGCGCCCGGGAAAATTATCTCTCGCCGATTGCCCGCTTTCGGAAAGAGGCCGATGCAACCCGCAAAATCTATTGGGAAAAGGGACATATGCATCTCACCCCCTTTGGCAATCAGCTTCTGGCCGAAGAAATTGCCAGTAAATTGACCGATAGCCCGCAAGAACGGACGCAATTGGCTTGTGGCCCCAAAAGCGGTGCCCTTGCCGCCAACGCCCCTACCCGCTAGGACCATTATTAACGGCTTAACAAACGGGGATGGCCATGCAGGCGGCGCAAATTCATGCTTTACTTAATCTTGCTATTGCGGCTGGCGCAGTTGAGATGGAATTTTATCGCAACGGCTTTACCGAACAAAAAAAGGCCGATGGCTCTTCGGTGACACAGGCTGATGAACAGGCGGAAAAACTGATTTTGCAAGCGCTCGCTGAAATTGCGCCGGATATTCCGGTGCTGGCCGAAGAGGCTGCTTCTGCCGGACATATCCCCGAATTGGGCGATCGGTTCTTTTTGGTCGATCCTCTAGATGGCACCCGCGAATTTATTAATGGCAGCGATGAATTTACCGTCAATATCGCGTTGATTGAAAATGGCGCTCCTGTGATGGGGATCGTTTACACCCCCGTTTATCGCAAGCTTTATTTTGGTCATATGGGGCATGGGGCTTGGGTCAAGCAAATCCCCGCAAGCGCCGAGGATCATGCCAGCACTCAAGCGGTGCCGCTTACCTGTCGCACAGTCCCTCCTTGTGATCGCATTGCGGTTGCCAGCCGTTCCCACCGTTCGCCAGAAACCGATGCGCTATTACTGGAATTGAAAGCTTCCGGCTGCACCCCGGCCGGCTCCTCTTTGAAATTTTGCCTTGTGGCAGAAGGCAAGGCTGATGTCTATCCGCGCCTTGGCCGAACCATGGAATGGGATACAGGCGCAGGGCATGGGGTGCTGATCGCTGCTGGCGGCTCGGTCCATTGCTTTGATGATAAACGCGAAGGCGAGAGCCTTACCTATGGCAAGAAAGCCCGTGGCTTTGACAATCCCCATTTTATTGCATGGGGCGCGCGGGTCTGAACAGGAAATGACCATAAAGACGCTCACCGATTCTATTCGCGAACAGGCCAGCGAGATTGGTTTTGATGTTGTCGCCATTACGGCTGCTTCTTTGCCCGAAGGGGCCGGAGAGGCTTTGCGTGCATTTATTGGTGCTGGCCATCATGGCACCATGGAATGGATGGAAACCCGTATCGAACAGCGCGCTTCGCCAGACGGTTTATGGGCTGAGGCCCGTTCGGTCATCATGCTGGGGGTAAATTATGGCCCCGATAGTGATCCGCTCGAAAAGCTGAAACTCAAATCCCGTGGCAATATATCTGTCTATGCGCAAAATCGTGACTATCATGACCTTGTTAAAAAACGCCTGAAGCGCCTCGCCCGCTGGCTGGTAGCGACCCATGATTGCGATGTGAAAGTTTTTGTCGATACCGCCCCGGTGATGGAAAAGCCTCTGGCCGAGCAGGCAGGTCTTGGTTGGCAGGGCAAGCATACCAATATGGTGTCGCGGGAATTTGGCTCATGGCTGTTTTTAGGCTCTGTTTTTACAACCCTTGAGCTGACGCCAGATAAGCCGGAAAGCGATCATTGCGGCAATTGCCGCGCCTGTCTTGGTATTTGCCCGACCCGCGCCTTTCCCGCTCCTTACAAAATTGATGCAAGACGGTGCATTTCCTATCTAACCATTGAGCATAAGGGTGTTATCCCGCTGGAATTTCGCAAAGCCATGGGCAATCGCATTTATGGTTGCGATGATTGTCTGGCCGTTTGCCCTTGGAACAAGTTCGCCCATCAAACGAAAGAAATCGCTTTTCATCCAAGGGAAGAATTAAAAGCGCCCTTGTTGGCAGAGCTGGCCATATTGGATGATGCAGGTTTTCGCACCATGTTTTCCGGCTCACCGATAAAGCGCATTGGGCGTGATCGGTTTATTCGCAATGTGCTCATCGCCATTGGCAATTCCGGCGACGAGGGGCTGATTGGTGTTGCGCAAAAATTGTTAAATGATCCGGCAATAGAAGTTTCCGAGACAGCGCGCTGGGCCATCACAGAATTGCGGCGCTAAGGAAGCGGGCTTTCTTTCAGGGCAGATAAGCGATAAAGCGTTCTCATGTCTCGAATAACCAAAAAATTTGCAGAACTGCAGGCGCAAAATCGCGCTGCCTTCATTCCATTTTTGATGGCGGGCGATCCGGACCAGGAGATTTCCCAAAGCCTGCTTGATGGCCTGCCCGGGGCCGGAGCCGATTTAATCGAATTGGGGATCTGTTTTACCGACCCCATGGCCGATGGCCCGTCCATACAGGCTGCGGGCCTGCGCGCCCTGAAAGCCGGGCAAAACCTTTCCATAACTTTGGAAATGGTAGCGCGTTTTCGGGAAAAAGACGATCTAACCCCGATCATATTGATGGGCTATTACAATCCCATCTATGCTTTTGGGGTCGAAAGCTTCCTTGTCGCGGCGAAAAAAGCCGGAGTAGATGGTTTAATCGTGGTTGATCTGCCACCGGAAGAAGATGAGGAATTATGCCTGCCCGCCAAGCGCCAACACCTTGATTTTATTCGCCTTGCAACCCCAACCACCGATGAAAAGCGGCTGCCGGAGATCATCAAAAACACTTCCGGCTTTATCTATTATGTCTCTGTCACCGGGATTACTGGCGGAAAAAGCGGTGCGCAAGCCGATATTTCCACAGCTATCAAAATATTAAAGACTGCCAGCCATCTGCCGGTTGGCGTAGGCTTTGGTATCAAAACCCCCGAGCAGGCCGCCAATATGGCGCGCATGGCCGATGCTGTCATCATTGGCTCGGCCCTGATTGAAACCCTGACAGAAGCATTGAGTAACAAGAAAAACCCTGTTGATGCGGTGCTGTCTCAGGCCAAATCATTGGCCAAAGCCATTCACAGCGCTAGACGATAAAACAGCAAAAAAAGTAATAATTGAAACAAAATCATCCGATTTGAAAGTGTTTCAGGATGAAACAGCTATCGCCAAAGATGTATCAACAAACCATAAGAAATCAGCTATAATGCGTTTAGCTGGGATATGGTGGCATTGGAATTGTTTTTAAAAATCATACCCCACCCCCTTTTCAGGCCCATTGCCACTTGTTAAGGGGACTGAAAGAGCAAAGCAGGAATATAATAGTTTCTGTTTTAAAGTATTTGCGTCATCGCGGAGAAAATCCATATGAATTGGCTTTCAGACATCACCCCACCGGGCATTAAAAAAATGTTCCGCAAGCGCGACGATAATTCCGATGCGCTTTGGGCCAAGTGCAAATCCTGCGATGAAATGATTTTCACCAAAGATCTGGAAGCTTCGCAACAGGTCTGCCCTTCTTGTGGACACCACATGACCCTTTCTCCGACAACGCGGCTCAATACCATTTTTGATGGCGGTCAATGGGAGCGCATCGAATTACCGGATGTTGTCACCGACCCGCTGAAATTCAAAGATGTGAAACGATATACGGATCGCCTTAAGGATTATCGCCGCAAGACCGGAGAAAAAGACGCCCTTGTCATTGGTTTTGGCAATATCGAAGGCGTGCCAAGTGTTGTTGCCGTTCAAAACTTTGCCTTTATGGGCGGCTCTATGGGCATGATGCTGGGCGAAGGCATTATAAAAGCCGCCGAACAGGCGATTGCCAATAATGCGCCGCTCATCGTTTTCACCGCTTCCGGCGGCGCACGCATGCAGGAAGGGATTTTATCCTTGATGCAAATGCCGCGCACCACAATCGCCGTGCAAATGGTCAAAGAAGCAGGTCTGCCCTATATCGTTGTTCTCACCCACCCCACCACGGGCGGGGTCACCGCCTCTTATGCCATGCTGGGCGATGTACATATCGCCGAGCCCAATGCCCTTATCGGGTTTGCCGGATCGCGAGTGATTGAGCAGACCATTCGCGAAAAACTGCCCGAAGGGTTCCAGCGCGCTGAATATCTTGCCGATAAAGGCATGGTGGATGTAGTGGTTCACCGCCATCATCTGCGCGAAACGCTGGCTAAAATCCTCCGTGTGCTGACACGCCATGGCAAGAAGGCCAAACCCAGCCAGCAAGGGCAAAATGTCACGCCTTTGCGGGCTGTAGAAGCGCCCCAATCCAAGAGCACGCAAAAGGCGCTTGAAGCGCCCATGGATAAAGCAGCCGAATAAAAACCTCTATATTGCTTTTCTTAGGAACCTTAAGCGGCTATGCAGGGCACTCCCGATTGGCCTTGAGCGGCCAGTTCCCTTGATTTAGAGCCCTTTAAAAGCCATGCCTTCTTCAAAGCCCCAAGCCGGCACTCATAATGATGTCAACGCCCTGCTGGCGCGGCTTGCCGAGCGGCGGCCAAAGAAAATTGACCTCGGGCTAGAGCGGGTTTACGCGGCCCTGTCGCGCCTTGGCGACCCTCATAAGCGCCTGCCGCCAGTGCTGCATGTGGCTGGCACCAATGGCAAAGGCTCCACCATCGCCTTCATGCGCGCTATGCTCGAAGAAGCCGGGGTTAAAACCCATATTTACAGCTCGCCCCATCTGGTGCGGTTTAATGAGCGCATTGTTGTTGCCGGAGAAGAAATTAGTGACGACATGCTGATAAGCGTGCTTGGGCAATGCGACAGCGCTGCGGGCGACACGCCGCTCACCTATTTTGAAGCCGTCACCAGCGCCGCCTTTCTTGCCTTTGCCCAAACCCCGGCCGATATTCTTATTTTGGAAGTGGGTCTTGGCGGGCGTCTTGATGCGACCAATGTCATTGAAGATCCGCTGGCTTCCATCATCACCCCTATCGGCCTTGATCATCAATCCTGGTTGGGGGAGACAATCGAAGAAATTGCCGCCGAAAAAGCCGGTATCATCAAAGCCAGCAGGCCGGTTGTGATTGGTCAGCAGCATAAATCTGCATTGGGCGTGCTGGAAGATCGCGCTTTGGCGGTTGGCGCTTTACCGCATATTTATGGCCAGGAATGGAATTCACGGCTGGAGCATGGGCGACTTGTCTATGAAGATGAAGTGGGCCTGTCCGATGTGGCCCCACCAAAAATGTTCGGCTCGCACCAGATTGAAAATGCCGGTTTGGCGATTGCCGCCCTGAAGGCGGCAGGTCTCGCTCCTGATGATGATAAAATTTCTGCGGGGCTGGAGCGCACTTTCTGGCCAGCGCGTTTGCAATTATTAAAGTCCGGGCCATTGGTGGAGCGGGCAAGGCGCATTGCCGGTGATGGCATAGAGATTTGGCTGGATGGCGGCCATAACCCCCATGCAGCCCGAAATATTGCCCGTGCCATGGCCGATTTAGAAGAGCGCGAGCCAAAGCCTCTAGTCCTGATTGCCGGATTACAGGCCAAAAAGGATCTGCCCGGTTTTTTTGCGCCATTTGAAGACCTCGCTGCTTGTGTCTACACCATTGCCGCCAAGGGCGATGGGGCCGCCAATCCCGAACTGGTTGCCGCCGCCGCCCAACGCGCCGGACTTCCGGCCACCGCCCAAAGGGATGTTATGACGGCGCTTGAAGAAGCGCTTTCCAATGCCGGAACCTCAAGCGAAGGCGCGCCGCGTATTCTTATTTGCGGCTCGCTTTATCTTGCGGGAGAATTGCTGCAGGAAAACGGATAAAGGATTATAAATCTATGAGCCAGACAGTGCCCGTCAAAATTATGCGCCTGCCCCATGGGGCTGATTTGGAATTACCGCGCTATGAAACCGCTTTAGCCGCCGGGTGCGATGTGCGCGCGGCCTTGCCGGAAGCTGAGCCTTTAACCCTGCGTCCGGGCGAGCGCGCGATGGTGCCAACGGGGCTGGCCATGGCCATGAGCCCCGGCTGGGAAGCGCAAATGCGCCCGCGCTCCGGCCTTGCCGCCAAGCATGGCATTGCCTGCGTTAATGCGCCGGGAACGATTGATGCGGATTATCGCGGCGAAATAAAAGTCATCCTTATCAATCACGGCAAGGAAGATTTTGCCATTAAACGCGGCGAGCGCATTGGCCAGATGGTGTTTGCGCCGGTTCATCAGGCGGCGTTTGAAGAAGTTGACAGCCTTGACGAAACCGCACGGGGAACGGGCGGATTTGGCTCGACCGGAAAGAAATAGCAATGGCCAAAGCCTATTGGATTATTGCTGTTGAGGCCCATACGCCAGAGCGCTATCACGAATATGTTGAAGCTGCCAAACCGGCCTACGAAAAATATGACGCTAAATTTCTGGTCCGTGGTGGCGATTTTGATTGCCCCGAAGGCAAAGCCAGACCGCGCAATATTGTGGTTGAGTTTGCGTCCATGGAAATCGCCCGTGAATGCTATCACAGCGAGCTTTATCAACGCGCCGCGAAAATTCGCCAGCAATTAGCGGTTACTGATTTTCTTATCATTGAAGGGGTTTAGATTTGAGCCTGTCGCCGCAACAGATGGAGCGCTATCGCCGCCAAATCCTGCTAAAGGAAATTGGCGGGCAAGGGCAGCAGGCTTTGTTGAAAGCGAAAGTTTTGATTATTGGCGCTGGCGGGCTTGGCTGTCCTATCGCGACTTTTCTGGCCGGGGCAGGCATTGGCCGCTTGACCCTAATCGACCCTGATGTGATTGAGCGCAGTAATTTACAACGGCAATTTTTGTTTATGGATGATGACATTGGCAAAAACAAAGCCGAGACCGCCGCTAAAAGATTATCCAAACAAAACCCTGATATCGAGATTGTCGCCCTGCCCGAAGCTTTAACCGCCGACAATGCCGAAGCGCTTTTTGCAGCGCATGATCTCGTGATTGAAGGGGTTGATCGCTTTGCCCCGCGCTATGTCATTAACGCCGCCAGCATGGCCACCAAGACGCCGTTTATTTCTTCCGCGGTGGGCCGCTTTGATGGCCAGATCGCTGCTTTTGCCCCATGGCAGGGTGATGGCCCCTGCTATCAATGTCTGGTTCCGCAAGCCCCCGAAGATGGCAATCAATGCGAAGAATTGGGCGTGATGGGAGCAAGCTGCGGCATTATCGGCGCGCAGGCCGCCCTTGAAGCCATTAAAATCATCACTGATACAGCGCCCTTATTATTTGGCGCACTTCTGGTGGTCGATAGCCTGCACGGCACTACAAGACGGGTGCGGCTCAAGCCTGACCCCGCCTGCCCCATGCATTAGACAATGCACTAATTTCAGTTCTCCTTGACATCCACGCGAAAAAAATAAAACTGCTATTCATGCGAATTATGAGCATCTACTCCTTCCGGCCCAAAGCCGACGATTAGGGCCTTGCCTGACACCCAAAGCCCCATGGCTTTCCGGTTTTGATTTGCGCTTTTCTTTTTTACTATTTCTCAGGAGAACGATCATGGATCGTGAGTATTATTATAAAACCATTGGCGGCGATGGCTCGCTTGATTATGAGATTTACCTCAACACCCACCAGCTTTTGCAATGCCAGAAACCCTATGACCAGCTTGCAGTGCCCGATGAATTGCAGTTTCAGATCGTCCATCAGGTTGAAGAATTATGGATGAAGCTGATGGCTTTCACCCTGCTGGATATTGATGATTATATGCGCGCCAGTAATGCCAATCGGGTGATGACATTATTTCGGCGGGTCAATCAGATTCTGACCATGATGATGATGCAGCTTGATCTGCTCGAAACCATGTCGCCCAAGGAATATCAGGAAATTCGCCTACAGCTTGGCAATGGCAGTGGTCAAGAATCCCCCGGCTTTCGCACCCTCCTAAAGATGGCACCGGAATTATGGGAGGGCTATGAAGCGGGCTTTCTAAAAGATGGCCGCACTTTGGAGCAGGTTTATAATACCGACTATAGCCATGATGACGCCTATATGGTGGCAGAATGTCTTGCAGAATTTGATGAGCTGTTTCAAAAATTTCGCTATCATCATTTGCAGCTTATTGCCCGCTCCATCGGTCTAGGCTCGAAATCCTTAAAAGGGCGCCCTGTGGAAATGCTGGAGCGCGGAGTTAAAAAACAATTCTTCCCGCAAGTTTGGGAGATACGCGGCAAGATGACCGATGATTGGGGCGCCTCTTACGGGGTTATTCGCGATTCCATCACCCCGAAAGCCCATTAAATGGTTTTGCTTGAGGAAAATATCGCGTCGCGTTTTTATAAAATGGAAGGGCATTATTTCCTTTCCCATTCGGCGGGGTTATTGCCAAAGACAAGCCGCACTGTATTGGAAGAAAACTTCTTCCTGCCATGGGAACAAAAGGGCGGCGAGGCGTGGTCTGATTGGATACCGTCTCTTGATGGTTTTCACGACAGCCTTGCGCGCCTGCTCAATGTTTCGGCAGAGACTTTATGCGCCCAGAGGAATGTCTCTTCAGCACTTGCTAAAATTATATTTTCTATCCCCCGGCCAATTGAGCGGCCCGTTATTTTGCTAAGCGAGCAGGACTTCCCTACCACCGGCTTTGTTTTGGCGCAGGCGCAAAAAATCGGGTGGCAATTACGCTTCCTGCCCAAATCTGCCGATTTAAGTAATCCGCAAATCTGGCAAGAGGCCATGAAGGATGATGTGGGCTTGATTTTTATCACTCATGTTACCTCCAACTTTGGTGCAAAAGCACCGCTTGGGGAAATATGTAAAGCAGCGCGGGCCAAGGGCGTTATTTCCATATTGGATTTAGCGCAATCGGTGGGTGGCTTCGCCATTGACATAGAAAAGATCGCGCCGGATTTTGCCATTGGCTCATCGCTGAAATATTTGTGTGGTGGCCCCGGAGCCGGCTGGCTTTATGGGGACCTAAAGCGCATTGCCGAATGTCAGCCATTGGATGTGGGCTGGTTTTCTCATGAAAATCCGTTTGAATTTGATATTCATAGTTTTCGCTATGCGCCGGATGCCAAAAGATTTGCTGGTGGCACCACCTCGATTGCGCCGCTCATTTTGGCCCGCAATGGCATTGACCTCATTCATGAGATTGGCCCAAGCACCATTGAGGCCCATAATCAGGCTTTATTGCAAAAGCTGATTGATGGCTTGCCGGAAAAAGCACTGGCGAGCGAGACAAGGCCGGGCCATCGCGGCAATCATATTTTGGTGAAAACCCCTGACCCGGAAAAGCACCAACAGGCCTTGGCCGCAAAAGGCATTAAAGGCGATATTCGCGAAGGGGCTTTGCGCTTTTCTGTTCACCTTTATACCAGCAAGGCTGATATCGCTGCATTGCTGACTGGGCTTGAGGCCATAATCGATCTATAATTTCTCATCAGATGGAGGAGAGATTATATGTCCGGTTTTAAGTTAGCGTTCCTTGCTATTTTTGCGCTTGCCCTTTCTGCCTGCGCGTCAGTTCTCGCCCCCAAGGTTGAAACCAGCGCCATGGCCTTGAAAGCCGGGGAATATCAGCTTGACCCCAATCACGGGGCTTTATTGTTCAAGGTGCAGCATTTGGGATTGTCCGATTTTGTCGGGCGATTTGAGGTGTTTGACGCCAGCCTCGATTTTAGTCCGGATAATCCGCAACAGGCCAGCCTTGAGGCAATCATCACCATTGCCAGTCTTGATATTGCCAATGATGATTTTGCCAAAACCTTGCTCGGCCCCTCATGGCTCAATGCCGGACAATACCCCCAGGCGCGCTTTGTCTCGCAATCGATCGAAATTACCGGCGATAATACCGGCATTGTCCATGGCCAGCTTAGCTTAAACGGAATTACAAAGC
>WFQB01000202.1 GCA_015487305.1 Parvularculaceae bacterium
AGCGCACTTGCGGCGACCCCACCGTGGTCAAGCTTGCTTTTACGCGGTTTCTTTATGACCAAGGCGCGCCGCAAAGGCTGATTGATTTGCTCAATGATATTGATCAATATCAGCGGTTGATTGAAAATGCCGGGCGATGATCGGCGCTTAAATCAGAAAATAACAAGCTGCGCCTTTCAAGACGGGCTTAGTCTCAAGATGGGCCTAGTCTATCGTGGCTAATCGATCCTGATTTCCGGTAATGCGATTGGCTTCGATAAATTTTTTCATCTCCTCCAAAATCGGAGCCTTGTGTTTGAAGGGCGAGCCTAAGGCCATTAATGTGTCGGGATGGCCAAGGTCATCATAATAGATGGTGGTGATATTCATACCGGCTTTTTTGCCAAGCTTGGTAAGGGCTCTTGTATTGCTTGGAAAGACGGTACTATCGGCAAGACCACTGATGAGAAGAAGCGGGGGGTCTGATGGGTCTACGTGATTGATCGGCTGGGTCGCTTCGGGGTCATTGCCGGGCTGTTCGGAAACACCAAAGGCATTTTTGGCGACTTCAAAATCAAAGGGGTAAAAATCATAGGGACCGGAAAGACCGATAACGCCTTTAATCGCGCTTCGGTCTGCGCCTGCTTTACTGGTATATTGTTCATCAAGAGCAAGCATCATCACATTATAGGCGCCCGCCGAATGGCCGGCCATGAATATGGTTTTTGGGTCGCCACCATAATTCGCGATATTATCTTCCGTCCATTTCAGAGCGCTGGCGACATCATTGATGAAGTCAGGATAGACAACTTCCGGCACGAGACGATAATTTGGCAAGACAGCCACATAGCCCATGGCGGCGAGATTATTGCCGACAAAGGCGTAATGTTTTTTGTCACCATTGGCCCAAGAGCCGCCATAGACGAAGATGATGACCGGGGCATTTTCTGCACCGGTTTTGGGTACATAGATATCAAGTTTCTGACGCTTATTATCACCAAAGGAGACATCCTGAGCGCTGCGCATGGCGCCGGGGTCATTGCGGACAATAAGGTTTAAGGTGGCAACGCTGGTGCAGGAGGATAGAACAAGACCGAGCAGGAGAAGCGGGAT
Organism: Parvularculaceae bacterium; assembly: GCA_015487305.1. GTDB lineage: Bacteria > Pseudomonadota > Alphaproteobacteria > Caulobacterales > Parvularculaceae > S012-90. The sequence goes on from WFQB01000202.1 coordinate 1,093, forward strand.
GAATTTCTTAAAGGGCATAAAATCTCTCTCTTGAATTTAGTCTGTCTCAGTTTTGTCTTTGGACCATTACGCGTGAAACTTTCGTGCGGATCATTTGGGTGGCTTTCATGGGGGCAATAAGGTCGTCAGCGCGCCAGTATAATGGAAAAACCCTGTGAGTGCGAGGCGAAGTATTGATGGAGATGGTGTGGATGTTTGTGGGGGGCTTCGAGACGCCATTTGCGTGGCTTCCCGGATAGGATTTGCGGAAAATTAATTGCTTTTATGGCCATCCTTCGAGGCTCGCTTACGCTCGCACCTCAGGATGAGAGGGTTTCTTTGTTGACAGTATGAAGGGCTGTGGCCCTGACTGTCGCTCGTCGCCCCCTGCGGAGGCATTCGCGCAGCAAATCGCCGCGAGCGAAAATTATGGCTTGGTTTTGTCGATGGTCTTTTGGATTACAGGTGGGGCGCGGTCGCGCCATTTGACCATTTGGTTGTTGAGGGGTTTGCTGCGCTTGCGAAGATAGCGCACCAAAGCCTGAACCGGAGGTAGATAGGGGGCGAGAAGCGAGAGGCCGATGGCCAGCATTGGCAGGCCAAAGGGCAGGGGCATGGGCAATATTATAATGCCAGCTAAAACCAGCGTTCCGCCCATAATTTGGTGCCAGATTGACAGCATTACGCCCAATCTCCCGTATTTCTTCGTTTCTGAAGGTGTTACAATATAAAACAACCTTAGCGAAGATGATTCAAAAATCAATCTACCGCAAGCCCACCAATAAGAGGTTAAAGCGATTTTTTCATGATTGTGATGTGTCAGCATCATGGCAAAGGGCAGATTCACGAGAAAAAAGCTCGTGCGGGTTTTTTTTGGCGCTGTTTTCGGGGTAATCAACCCTTAGGATAGATTAAATTTTAGCGAATCAGTTGGCCACCAGTTCGAGGGCGGTATTTTCGGCGAGGCATTCGGCCTGTTCGGCTTCGCCCGCTGCATTGAGGAAATCTGTCATGATTTCTTTGACGCAATCTGCACCCTCAACGAAGGCGAGGCCATGGGCGCCTTCCAGTTTTAGTAGCCAAAGCCCGTCCATGTCTTCTGCCAACTCGCGGCCATAATCGGGCGGGGTGATGACATCGCGATAGCCGGAAAGGGTGAGGCTGGGCACGCCTGTAAATTCGCTGGCATTGATGTTTTCACCGTTAAAGGAAAGGCCCATCTCTTCGCAAAGCCTGCGACTGAAATCTATTTCCTCTGATGAATAGACATAGCCCGCTTGTGCTGTTTCTGGGTCATAATCCATTTCAATGCATGAGGTTGCGTTTTGAACGATTGAGGAGGCCAGCGGGTCGAAATAGATAAAATGGAGAAGCTCGCGCCAATAGGCAGAATTTTCTGAAAAGCTTTCCAGCCATCCGTTTTCCAAATCGGCAAAATCCTGAAGGTCCCATAAGAAATCCTCAAAGCCGGTTTCGGAATATAGTGAGCTGTGGAGGATAAGAAAGGATTCGCGATCTGTGAGATATATGGGGAGTTTTAAAGAGAGGCTTCGCAAAAGGATTGGATCATCGCGTAATTTTGCAAGGGTGCGATCAAGGCGCTCGGTTACTGTTTCTTGGGCCTCTTTTATTGGGCAATAGCTTGCCTCATTTTCCGCATCCATTTCGGCGCAATAGGCATCGAGCAGTTTCAAAGTGCGAATGAAGGCTGCTTCATCATCCTGCCATGGGGTGACATGGGCGTAAGAGGGGCTATCAAAGATGACCCGGCGCACGCCTTCGCGATCATGGCGCAAAAGCTGTAAGGCGGTTTGAGCGCCATAAGAAACCCCGTAAATATTCCATTGTTTGATGCTTAGCCCTTTGCGCAAAATTGCCAGATCTTTGGCTATGGATGCTGAATCATATTGGCCAAGATCAATGCCGGCTTTTTGTAAGTTCTGGATACAATTGCGATAGGGGGTAAAAATGCTTTCGTCATTGCGGGTTTCGGGATCCTCGGTAAGCCAGTGCCATGCAGCCCTGTCGGCTTCGGGACAGGTGAGGGCGGGCCGGGAAAAGCCGAGCCCTCTTGTATCAACAGCTATTAGCGAGCGGCCAGTTTGCAGGACAGGGCTGTAAAATGCGCGCATGACGCCATCTTCACCGAAATCTCCCGGTTCACCATAGATGGAGGCATAGCCGGGGCCGCCTTCAAGATATAAAAAAGGGTCCGGGTGTAGTTTTGGGGTTTCTTCTCCTTCTTTGGGAAGGGGGTCGATTTTCACGGCCAATATAGAAAGTAATTTGCCATCGGGGGCGGCGTGGTTTTGCTCGGTGATAAGGTGATAGCAGGTGACATGATTGTCGCCATTAAGGGGGAAGGGACAATCCACCTCAAAGACATCTCCGGACTGGCCTTTGGCGAAGTTGATTGGTTCCTGAACGGGCGCTGAATAATAGTCTTCCGCAATAAAAATAATGGTGACAATAATGATGAAGAGGATGAGAGGGCGGTAGCGGCGGAACCTGTCTTTTTTGGGCTCCTGCTGATATTGGTCGTCATACATTGGATTATCCCCCTTTTTACCCCGCTATCCTGCCTTCAAGATTGGCCATTCTTGCAGGGGCTGTCAAATTTGAAGAAAGCTTGGCTTTTCATGCCGTTAGGGCCATAAACGCGGGTGAGATCTGGGGCCGGTTGAGCGGGCCTGAAAATTGGAACAATGCCTATGGCTGATAGTGATCAAACTGGCAAAATCGCGCCTTATAAATCCTTACGGGATTTTATCGACCGTTTGGAAGCGGAAGGGGAATTGGTGCGGGTCTCGCATCCGGTTTCAACCCATTTGGAAATGACGGAAATTCAAACCCGATTGCTAGCCAAGGGCGGTCCGGCGGTTTTGTTTGAAAAGCCGGTCATGGAAAATGGGCAAGCCTCACCCATGCCGGTATTGGTGAATTTATTTGGCACCGTAAAGCGTGTGGCTATGGCGGTGACCATGGGGGGGATTGCCCGCTCTAGGGCCGAAGATATGCGCGAGGTTGGTGAGAGCCTTGCCTTTTTGCGCCAGCCCGAGCCACCTGCGGGCCTCAGCGAAGCCATGGGGATGCTGCCCATGGCCAAGCAGGTTTTGTCGATGAAGCCGAGCCAGCATAAATTTGGTACCGCCCCCTGTCAGGAAATTGTGTTGCAGGGTGATGATATTGATTTGAACGCCCTGCCGATACAAACCTGCTGGCCGGGGGAGCCTGCGCCATTGATCACATGGCCTTTGGTGGTTTCCAAAGGGCCAAGTCGTGAACGCGAAGATGATTTTAATCTCGGTATTTACCGGATGCAGCGCTTGGCCAAGAACAAAACCATTATGCGCTGGTTGAAGCATCGTGGTGGGGCGCAGCATCATCGGCGCTGGAGGGAAACAAAATCAGAGCCTTTGCCGGTGGCGGCGGTTTTGGGGGCTGATCCCGGGACGATTTTGGCGGCGGTGACGCCAGTGCCGGAAACCCTGTCGGAATATCAGTTTGCGGGTCTGTTGCGCGGCAAGGGCGTTGAACTGGTGGATTGCAAAACCATTCCCTTGAAAGTGCCCGCAGAAGCGGAAATTGTTCTTGAAGGTCATGTCAGCCTTGAGGATTATGCCGATGAAGGGCCTTATGGGGATCATACCGGCTATTATAATTCGGTTGAGCCATTTCCGGTTTTTACCTTGAGCGCCATTACCATGCGCCGCGAGCCGATCTATCTTTCAACCTTTACCGGCAGGCCGCCCGATGAGCCGAGTGTTTTGGGGGAGGCTTTGAACGAGGTTTTTATTCCGCTGCTCAAGCAACAATTTCCGGAAATTACCGATTTCTGGCTGCCGCCGGAAGGCTGCTCCTATCGCATTGCGGTCATCTCCATGAAGAAAGCCTATCCCGGCCATGCCAAACGGGTGATGATGGGGGCGTGGTCTTTCCTGCGTCAGTTCATGTACACCAAATGGCTTATTGTGGTCGATGATGATGTGAATGCCCGCGACTGGAAAGATGTGATGTGGGCGATCTCTACCAAAATGGACCCGGCCCGGGATATTACGTTGATAGAAAATACCCCGATTGATTATCTGGATTTTGCCAGCCCCGAATCAGGTCTGGGGTCGAAAATCGGCCTTGATGCCACCGATAAACTGCCCCCTGAAACCAAACGCGAATGGGGGCAGAAACTGGCCATGGATGATGAAACCATCAAAGCGGTGGATGCTATGTGGCGGGATTTGGGGCTTTAGGGCAACGAGTGCGGGGGAAAACATTGTCGCGGGGCTCAAAACCACGGCACCTGCCTTGATTATATAAGCGCTCTCTTATATGCGAAGCAGGTGCGAATATCGCAAATACATCTCGATGCATACGAGCGCTTAATTCTCGCCCTTTCCTGATGGTGCAAACACGCGCAAGTAAAGCTCTATTTTGAACCCGTGAAAGCGCCTGCCAATGGCCTTGTTAGAGAAAGTCTTTCCTTTTGTCAGGTGGATGCCGACGGTTACCCGCGCCACCTTGCAGGATGACTTGATTGCAGGACTTACGGGCGCGGTGATTGTGTTGCCGCAATCCATCGCTTTTGCGGCAATTGCCGGACTGCCACCGGAATATGGGCTCTATACGGCGATGATCACGCCGATTATTGCGGCACTGTTCGGGTCTTCGCGGCATCTGGTGTCGGGGCCGACAACGGCGATTTCTATTATCATTTTTGCCACGGTCAGCCGCCATGCGGCACCGGGGACGGAAGAATTCATCCGTTTTGCTTTGGCACTAACTTTTATTGCCGGGATCTATCAGCTTTTATTTGGGATATTTCGCCTTGGGCGGATTATCAATTTTGTTTCTCATAATGTGGTGGTTGGTTTTACCACCGGCGCGGCGATTTTGATTGCCGCCAGCCAGTTTCAGGCGGTGCTCGGGGTGGAGCTTGATCATCCTCACGGGCTGATAGAAAAACTCCAACAGCTTTATGCCCATTTGCCGGAAGCCAATCTCTATGCGATCGGCATTGCCGTGGTGACATTGGCGACGGCGATTATTTCAAAATGGCTGGTGCCAAGAGCGCCGCATTTGCTGATTGCCATGGTGGTGGGATCGCTGGTTTGTATTGGCATTGATGGTGCGGCTCAAGGTGTGATGATGGTGCCGAGCATTCCGGCGGCGCTGCCACCTTTATCCAATCCGATATTGCCCTTTAGCGTAATGGCCGATATTGCGCCGGAAGCTTTGGCGATTGCCTTGCTTGGTTTGATTGAGGCGGTTTCTATCTCGCGATCTATTGCCACCAAATCCCAGCAGATGATCAATGGCGATCAGGAATTTATCGGCCAGGGCCTGTCCAATGTGGTTGGTAGTTTCTTTTCTTCTTATGCGGGCTCCGGCTCTTTTACCCGCTCCGGGGTTAATTATGATGCCGGGGCGAAAACGCCCATGTCGGCGATTTTTGCGGCGCTGATATTGGTGGTGATTGTGTTGGTGGCAGCGCCTTTGGCGTCTTATCTGCCAGTGCCGGCCATGGGAGCGGTTATTCTGCTGGTTGCTTATAATCTCATCAATCCGCGCCATATCATGAAAGTTTTTCGCATTTCCAAGCGCGAAACTTCGGTGCTGGTGGTGACATTTTTATCGACGCTGTTTCTGGAGCTGGAATTTGCCATTTATGCCGGGGTGCTGTTGTCGCTATCGCTGTTTTTGATGCGCACTTCGACCCCGGAAATTGTTGCTATGGCGCCTGTGCATGCAGACCCGAAAAACCGCATGGGCGATGTCACCGATAAGGATTTGACCGAATGTCCGCAGCTCAAGATCATTCGGGTCGATATGTCGATTTATTTTGGTTCGCTAAATTATATCCAGCAAAAGCTGCGCGCTATTTCCGATAAGGAAGGCTATAAGCATATTCTGGTTTTGGGGTCGGGAATTAATTTTATTGATATGGCCGGGGCGGAAATGATTGTGCAACTGGCCGATCGATTACGCAAAATGGGGGGCGGGCTTTATTTTTGCGGGGTCAAACCCAATGTCTGCGATTACTTAAAGCGCTCGGGCTTTGCCAAAGAGTTTGGTGAAGAGAATCTGTTTTTTAAAAAGAACGAGGCGATTTACGAAATTACCCAGCGCCTTGACCATCAGATTTGCCGCACTTGCACGGCGCGGATTTTTCTTGAATGTCCCTCTCTGGCCATGCTGGGGGAGGCCGAAGCGGAACAGGCCCGCGAACAGGCGGCTGAAGAACTGGCTGGTGCGAAAGCCTGATTTGACCCAAGGGGATGAAGGGCGTAAGTCACGGCTTTTACACAACCCATAAATTCTTCGTTTTAGGCCAAAGGTTCAGTTCATGTCCGTCAAAGTCCGTTTTGCCCCATCGCCCACGGGTCGCCTGCATGTGGGCAATGTGCGTGCTGCTCTGTTCAACTGGCTGTTTGCGAAAAAAGAGGGGGGCAGTTTTTTGCTGCGCTCTGATGATACGGACCAAGAGCGCTCCACCAAGGCCTATGAGGATGGGATTATTGAAGACCTTGGCTGGCTCGGCATCGCCCATGACGAGTTTTTCCGCCAGTCCGAGCGCTTTGCCGAATATGATGCGGTGCGCGATTATCTGATAGCCGAGGGGCTTTTATATCCTTGCTATGAAAGCGCTGAAGAGCTTGACCGCAAGCGCAAATTACAGCGCGCGCGCTCTTTGCCGCCGGTTTATGACCGTGCCGCGCTTGGGCTTTCTGATGAGGAGCGCGCCGCTTTGGAAGCAGAAGGGCGAAAACCCCATTGGCGTTTCAAGCTGTCACAAAAACCGGTGCGCTGGGACGATCTCATTCGCGGCGAAGTGGTGGTGGATAGTTCTGCGGTTTCTGATCCGGTTCTGATCCGGGAAGATGGCGGCTATCTCTATACCCTGCCTTCCTGTGTGGATGATGTGGATGCCGGCATCAGCCATGTGGTGCGCGGGGAAGATCATGTGACCAATACTGCGACCCAGATAGAATTATTCGAGGCGATTATTCGTTTTCGCGGCAAGGGGGCTATCCCAAGCTTTGCCCATCATTCGCTGCTGATTGGGGCGGACGGGCAGAGCCTGTCCAAGCGCCTCGGCTCGCTGTCGATTGCCGCCATGCGCGAGGACGGGCTGGAGCCGGAGGCGATTACTTCATTATTGGCGCGCCTTGGCACGTCTGATCCGGTGGAGCCGAAGGTTAACATTTCCATGTTAGTGGAAGGGTTCTCTTTTGACCATATGGGCCGCGCTCCGGCGCGCTTTGACATGGCGGAATTAGAAGGCCTCAATGCCAAAATTCTCCATGAAATGCCTTGGCAGAGGGTAGCCGAACGGGTTGAAGCCATGGGTGGCAATGAAGCCCTGTGGCAGGCGGTGCATGGCAATATCAACAAGCTTGGTGACATTGCCGATTGGGTTGCGGTGGTTTCTGGTGAGATTGAGCCGGTGATTGAAAATGAGGCGGTGACCAAAGCTGCCGCTGAAGCCCTGCCGCAAGGGGAGATTAAGCCGGAAGATTGGGGCGGTATAATTGAAAAAGTAAAAGCGGCCACCGGCGCCAAAGGCAAAAACCTGTTCATGCCTTTGCGCTTGGCCCTAACCGGCAAAGCCCATGGCCCGGAAATGGGGGCCTTGCTGGCTTTAATCGGCAGGGAAAAGGCCAAGGCCAGATTTTTGGGGCAAAAAGCCTAGGGTCAGGACCCTAGAGCGTTTCCAGAAGTAAGTGCACCCTTCGAGACGCCGCTTCGTAGCTCCTCAGGGTGAGCCGGTTATCCGCCCGGAAATGCTCTAGAGCCTTTTCGGTTTTGATGGAATCAAAACCGGGCTCTAAGTCTTTGTTTTGACGCGTTTCCGGACGGATAACCGGTATCCACTTATCCTGGAAACGTTTTAGGCGAGGGTTGAAGGTTTTTTAAACCACTTCTTCCAGCAAATGCTTGCTCATCACCGGCACCACATCTTCCGGGCGGTCGACAACGATGAGATCGGTCTTCAGGCTGGGATGGGCAAAACCACGATCGACCACATGGTCGACTAGTTTGACCAGAGGTGTCCAAAACTCATTGATATTCAGCAATATCAGTGGCTTGCGGTGAAGTTGTAATCTGGCCCATGACATCAATTCGATGATTTCTTCCAATGTACCAATGCCCCCGGGAAGAGTGCAAAAAGCATCTGCCTCTTCAAACATGCGCAATTTACGCTCATGCATGGTTGAGACAATGGTGTGATCGACGCCTTCGAGGACGCCTTCCATGGAGACCAGAAATTCCGGAATAATACCAAATACAGCGCCATTTTCATCGCGGGCAGCTCCGGCAACCGTGCCCATCAGGCCCAGCTTGCCGCCACCATAGACGAGGCGAATATCGTTTTTGGCCAATTCCTGACCGAGAATGATTGCAGATTGTTTAAACGCCGGATCGTCGCCCATGCGCGATCCGCAATAAACACAGAGAGTCTTTTGTTTTTTTGTCATATATCTTCTTGTTTCTAAAAAGGTTTAAGCCAGAGAAATTTATCCATGAAATATGACTAATTCACTTATGTTTATTGTCACGCCGCATGGATATGCTAGGCTCCGGGCAGGGGCTGGGCGGTTATAAAGAGCCCAGCCATGGGCCCGACCAACGACTATAGGGGAATCATGCGCGCTGTATATCTTTTTTTGCTCCTTCTTCTCCTTCTGGTTGTAGGCTATTTCGTTGCCGACAAGTCAGGGTGGCTGCCATGGGGGCAAAATCCCCCGGAAATCGTGGAAACGCCTGCTGTTCCTGATGAGGAGCCAGTTGCCCAAGAGGGGGTGAATCTGCCAAGTTTCGATCTTGTGCGGGTGGACCGCTCTGGATTTGCGGTGATTGCCGGGCGTGCCGAGCCGGGGTCGACCGTGACGCTTTATGCCAATGGCGAGGAAATTGCCCGCGAAGAGGCGGGGCCTGATGGGGCTTGGGCCATCAATACCGAAACCCCGTTGAAATCCGGTCCGGTGGAATTGACCATCACCATGACCACAAAAGACGGCTTTACGGTGCAGTCTGACGAAACGGTGGTGATTTATGTGCCGGAGAATGAAAGCGATAAGCCGCTAGTGCTGCGCACCACGCCGGGCGGGGCGAGTATGGTTTTGCAAAACCCAAGCGATCCGGATGTCTCGCTTGGGCCTTTGGCGCTTGAGACGATTGATTATGACAGCTCCGGCAGTGTGATTTTTGCCGGGCGCGGCACGCCGGGAGCCAATATACAGATTTTTGCCGGGCGCGGTGGCCAAACTCTGCCGGAAGATTTTGTCGCGCAAGCGGTGGTTGGCGATGATGGGCGCTGGTCGATAGTCGCCAGAATTGTGCCGGGTATTTATACCTTGCTGGTGGTGCAGCTCGACCAATTTGGCAAGCCGGAATATGCCATCGAAGTGCCGTTCAAGCGCGAAGCCTATGAGGATGTCGTTTTCCGCGATGGTGCCGTTGTGGTGCAGCCGGGCAATAATTTATGGACCATCTCGCGGCGGATTTATGGGCGCGGGGCGCAATATACCATCATTTATCGGGCTAATGCCGATCAAATCAGAGACCCTGATCTTATCTATCCGGGGCAGATTTTTGATGTCCCTGAAGAGGGTGATGAAAACGGCGATAGCGAGAGCGAATAGGCCTATTCTGCGGCAGCCGGTAGGCTTTTATCATCGTCCTGATCTTTGGGGGCTTCCAGTTCCAGATTGTCTTCGCCAAGGTCAATCCATTTTTTTGCCGGGTCGATTTCCGGCAGGCCGCGCCAGCGTCTGATGCGCCGATTAAGGGTTGCCGGAGCTGCCAGCATTACCGGCGTTAACACCAGAGTCAGTATGGTTGAAAAGGCAAGACCATAGACAACGGCAGAGGACAGCAATACCCACCAATCGGAAGTTGCAGAGCCAATGCCGACAACACCGCTGGAGAAATTTACATTCACTTCAAAGACCAAAGGCAGCAAGCCCATAATCGTGGTGCCAGTGGTGAGCAATACCGGGCGCACCCGCTGGGCGGCTGTGCGCACGGCGGATTCAATCGGGTCAATGCCGCGCCTTAGCAAATGGTGATAGGTGTCAATCAACACAATATTATTATTCACCACAATACCCGCAAGGGCGACAATGCCTGTGCCAGTCATGATGATAGAGAAATATTGTCCGCTAATGGCAATGCCGAACAATACACCGAATACGGAAAAGACAACGGCGGTGAGGGTCAGCACTGCGTGGTAAAAAGAATTAAACTGCAATAGCAAAATGACGCCAATCATGAACAGCGAAGCAGCCATAGCGCCTTTGAAGAAATTAGCGGCTTCATCGCGGTCTTGGGAATTACCGCGCAGGCGCCAATTCACGCCGGGGCCAATCTCCTGTTCGATGACACCGCTTTCCAGAAAGTCCTGAACCGCAGCAATGGCGACATCTTGGCTGACCATATAAAGCGGGTCTTGAATATTGCCATTGGCTTTGACATCGGCCACCCGATACCCATCGCGCCGGGAAACACGATCTATTTGTGGGCGCGGCACGCGGCTCACAAAATTACTGACCGGCACGGAGCCTCTTGCGGTTTGAATACGCAAAGATTGCAGCGCGTCCAAAGTGCGCTCGCTGGCAGGAAAACGAATGCGAATATCAACTTCATCGGGGCTATCATCCGGGCGATAGCTGTCGACCAGCAAGCCATTGGTAACAAGCTGCATGGCGGCACCGACATCAGCAACCGAAAGCCCGTAAAGCCCGGCCTTTTCCCGATCAACCACCATTTCCCATTCTATGCCGGGCAAGGGGCTGTTGTCTTCAATATCCATAAAAGTGTGGACCTGTCTGCCGTTTATTTCGGTCAGATCATTGGTCATGAAATCACGGGTTAAATCTGCCGCAGCGCGGGCTTTGGCAAAATCAGCACCGCTAAATTCCACTTGCACATCTTTGCCGCGCTCTGGACCAGAAGGGGGTTGGCGCACTTCGATGATGACCCCCGGCAGACCGGCGGTGAGGGTGCGGAAATCTTCCACCACAATGGTTGAATGTTCGCGCTCGGCATAAGGCACGAGGTCTATCGTCAACTGGGCAACGGTTTCCGGTGGCTGGTCGCGCCCACGGGATATGACCGGTCCGGTCTGGGCGTAGATATATTCGATAGCCGGATGGTCCTGCAGTTTTTCCTGCACTTCCATGGCGAGGTCGATTTTTTCCTGCTCGCCCATATTGCCGCGACCTTGAATTAGCACCAGCACGCGCTCATCATCATTACGGATGAAAAATTCAAAATCGGGATTGGCAGCAGCAAAGGCAAAATAACTGCCAACGACCAGGCTTAAAATAGTTCCAGCAACAAGGAAGGGGCGTTTGACCAAAGCGCAGATCAGGCGGGCATAATGGCCGGTCAGTCCAGACAGACCGCGTGGGTCGGTCAGATCGCTGTCTATTTGTTCGGTGACTTTATCAGTGCGGCCACGAAAACCAAAGCGCTTTAAACTTTCCGGCACACGCACAAAAGAGCCGATGAGCGGTAAAAAGATCAACGCCACCAACACCGAACTTGAAAGTACAAAAATCAGTGTCAGCGGTAGATAGCGCATAAATTCGCCGGACAGATCATTCCAGAACAGGAAAGGCACAAAGGCGGCAAGGGTGGTGGCAGTGGAAGCTACAATCGGCCAGAACATGCGCTTGGCGGCTTCTTTATAGGCATCATAGCGGCTGGCGCCTTCGCTCATGCGCCGGTCCGCATATTCGACAATGACGATGGCGCTATCAACCAGCATGCCGACCGACAGGACCATGGCAAACATCACCATCATATTGAGGGTATAGCCATTCATGGCCAGCAAAGTGAGGCCGGTGAGGAAGGTGGTTGGAATGGCAATCCCGACCATCAGCGCCGAGCGCAGGCCCAAAGTGGCGACGACGATAATCATCACCAGCAAAACCGCCAGCAGGATAGAGGCGGTGAGATTGGAGAGAATATCATCCACCAAAATGGATTGATCGCCAATATAGGCAAACTCCATTGTGCTTGGCCAATTTATGGCTTCGGATTCGGTGGCGGCTTTGACGAGGTCGGTGGTTTTAAGAAGATTTTCGCCGCTTCTTTTATAGACATTAATGCCAATCGCCGGCTTACCATCAAAGCGGGCATAGCCTTCGGGGTCTTCAAAAGTGCGCCGCAGAACGGCAATGTCACCAAGGGTGATGGTGGAGTTTTGCGAGGCGGCAATAGGGATGGAGGCGGCATCGCGGGTGGATTTCAAAAGCCCCGGCACTTTGACCGAATAGGTGGCATCATCAAATTGCATGGCACCGGCGGCGATAAGCGCATTATTGGCGCGAATGATGTTCGCCAGTTGCGGCAGGGAAAGATTATAGGTCTCGAAATTTTCCGCCGGGATATTGATCTCCAGCACTTCATCGCGTGAGCCGATTAAATCTGCATCCAGCACGCCGGGGACGGTCAGGATTCTGTCTTTTAGAGCTTCGGCCTTTCGGGTCAGGCTGCGCTCGGATATATCACCGGACAGAATGATCGAGACGAGAGGATATTGGCGCTGGGCGTTGAACTCTTCGACGATTGGCTCCAAAGCTGCGGTGGGAAATTCGGCGCGGGCGCGATCAACGGCTTCACGCACATCGCTTGACACCACATCCATATCGACCGTGGTTTCAAATTCGAGGACAATATTGCCAGCGCCCTGATAGGCGGTGGCATCCATTTGCACCAAGCCTTCAAGGGATTGTAATTCCAGCTCCGTAGGGCGAATGAGCAGGCGCTCTGCATCCTCTGGCGATACGCCGGGCAGGGGCAGAACAATCTGCATGAATGGCATGGGGATATCAGGGTCGGCCTCACGCGGCAGGGTCTGATAGGCGTTAAGGCCCATCATCACCAACATTACCAGAGCGAGAAAACACACTCTGGCATGATGAAATGCTGCGTCGATGAGCCAATTCATAGTGTCAGCCCTCTAAAACCAGGTTTCGCCGGGGGCGGCGATTTCGACGGTCTGACCGGCAATGACATAATCCTTACCCCGGGTGATAATTTCTATATCGCCGGACGGGCCAATGATTTTAATGCCATCGGCATTGTCGGAAATGATCTCTATGGGGATGAATTTGACCGTGCCGATATTGTCTTGCTGGCGCTCTACAATCCGAATGCCTTCAATGCCCTGATCATTGATCAATATGGCCGAGCGGGGAATTGTATAGGTTTGTTGATTGCTGGATTGAATAAGCGCTTTGGCGGTGAGGCCGTCGCGGATTTTTCCTTGAGGGTTGGGCGCGGTGATCTCTACGCGGTAAGAGCGAGTGCCGGGATTAACGGCAGCGGCAACATAGCGCACTTTGCCTTCAATCTCTGAACCGTCTGACAGGATGATTTGTGCTGTTGCGTCTTTGTTGATGGCGCTAATTTCATATTCGGAAAGGTCGGCTTCAAATATAATCGGGTCGAGATCGGCGATAACGGCGCACGGGGTGCCCGGCTGGGCGAGATCGCCCTTGTCGAGCAGAACCGTGGTGACAACGCCATCAAAGGGAGCGCGAATGATAGTGTTGTTAAAATCAAGCTCAGCGCGTTCTAGAGCAGCTTTGGCCTGATCATAAAACGCTTCTGCCCCGGCAAGTCCGGCTTCGGATTGAAAGCCTTTGGCGGTTAATTCTTTGGCGGCGTCGCGATCAAGTTTTGCTTTGGTAAAAGCGGCGCGGGCTTCGGCGAGAATTGCGCCCCTTGCGTCTTTTTCCAGCATACAAAGCGCTGTGCCGGCCTTTACCGCATCAC
>WFQB01000203.1 GCA_015487305.1 Parvularculaceae bacterium
ATCACCGTGTGATCATATTGCGACCATATCCAGAGCCTTGAGCATAAATCCGGCATGGCCATTAATTTTGCCAAAGCGGTAAGGATGGTGTTGCCGCCTGCCTGATCGGCGAGGTTTACGGTTTCGGTTTCTGTTTCGGTTTTAAGATCGCTGATTATTTGCGTGGATTGCAGATTTTCCAGCGCAGCGTTGATCGGGGCGAGGGCGGCCTCCGGGGCGTTTGGTTTGAGGCGCAGATAGATTTGCGCGGTTTTGTTATCGAGAGAGAAAGCGGCGGCGTCGAGCGCATCTTGTCCGGCAATGGTTTCGTCGAGCAGGGTTTGGCAGAGGGCGTTTAAGTCCTCGGGCGATTTGTCGGCGGTGAAACTGTAAAGGGCGTTGATGATTTCGACTTGCGGGTCTTTGAGGGCTTCAGGCGTGGTGCGCGCTGTGTAGGGGCGGTCGTAATTTGGCGCGTCATCGGCGAGCGGCGGCACTGGCATGTCGGCGACAATCTCGCCCTTATGGCGAATGACCAGATGGCCGGTGTCGGTGGTTGTGCCGATGACCGCAAAATCGAGGCCCCATTTGTCGAAAATTGCCCGCGCTTTTGCTTCGGCCTCTGGTTTTAAGACCATCAACATGCGTTCCTGACTTTCCGACAGCATCATTTCATAAGCGCTCATATTGGTTTCGCGCTGTGGGACTTTATCAAGATCCATATCGAAGCCGCCCCCGCCCTTGGCGGCCATCTCCACGGACGAAGATGTCAGCCCCGCCGCGCCCATATCCTGAATGGCGATGATGGCGTCTTCGGCCATTAGCTCCAAACAAGCTTCGAGCAGGAGTTTTTCCGTGAACGGATCACCGACCTGCACGGTTGGGCGTTTTTCCTCTGAGGCGTCATCAAATTCGGCGCTGGCCATGGTTGCCCCGTGAATGCCGTCGCGGCCTGTTTTTGCACCCACATAGACCACCGGATTGCCCGCGCCTTTGGCGGCGCAGTAAAAGATTTTGTCCTGTTCGGCGAGGCCTACGCACATGGCGTTGACGAGGATATTGCCATTATAGCCGGCGTCGAAATTGGTCTCGCCGCCAATGGTTGGCACGCCCATGCAATTGCCATAGCCGCCAATGCCTGCGACCACGCCGGAAACGAGATGGCGGGTTTTTTTGTGGCTGATATCGCCAAAACGCAGCGCATTCATATTGGCAATGGGCCGTGCGCCCATGGTGAAGACATCGCGCATGATGCCGCCAACGCCTGTGGCCGCGCCCTGATAAGGCTCAATGAAAGAGGGGTGGTTATGGCTTTCCATTTTGAAAATGATCGCCTGATTGTCGCCAATGTCGATGACGCCCGCGTTTTCCCCGGGGCCGCAAATGACGTGGGGCGCTTTGGTGGGCAGTTTGGCGAGATGGCGGCGCGAGGACTTGTAAGAGCAATGCTCGGACCACATGACGGAGAAGATGCCAAGTTCAAGCAGGTTTGGCTCGCGGCCCATATGGGTTTTGATGCGGGTATATTCTTCGGGCGAGAGGCCGTGTTCGGTTATGATTTGGGGGGTGATGGTCATGATTAAACTAAATTCAATAAATTGATGAAGAGGGTAAAAATAAATGCGATTGCAAGAATCATAGCGATAGAGATCATGTTGTTAACCCAAGCAGGGAGCTGTTTTACTATGACGGTGTTTATGAAATTACCATTGGTTTCTTCGCAGCGAACTGTGTTGATTCTTTTGCAACTTCCATTCAGTGATAAGAAAGTAACTGTAAGGAAAGTTTTTGGTGGTAAGAATTTGAAATGAAGTAGTGTGTTTCCATCTGGGTTTATTAGACGCGAGTGAGCAATTGACGGGAAAACAGATATGGAATCAGGATTTCCATCGAAAACAATCTCAACGCTATTTGCAGTTGCTCTCCCCAAGTTATTGATATGTAGAACTTCGTTATAAATAGTTGTAGTGGTGTCCCCTTCATTTTTTAGTGTGTGGAAAGAGTTTGCTACAAGTGTCCACTGAATATTAGTTCTGGCACGAAGCACATAAATGATAAAAGTAACGATTAATGCTGCAATGATTGAATATATTTGATCGTGTAATGGTTCAAAAAAACTCCAAACCTTTGATGCAGAATTCCACATAATTTACCTCACAGGCTCTAGTATTCCGTTGAAAAAACCTACGCCATCAGTGCCGCCGAGATGGTTGGCTATGACGCGTTCCGGGTGGGGCATCATGCCTAGCACATTGCCGCGTTCGTTGATGATGCCTGCGATGTTGCGGGCGGAGCCGTTGGGGTTTGTTACATAGCGGAAGACGATTTGGCCTTCGCCTTCGAGGCGGTTCAGGGTGTCTTCATCGGCGGTGTAATTGCCGTCATGATGGGCCACGGGGAAGCGAACATAGGGTTTGTTGGTGAGGGCTTTGGTGAAGCTCGTGTCGTGATTGACGACCGTCAAGACTTCCATGCCGCAGACGAAATCGAGGCCGGAATTGCGCATGAGCGCGCCGGGCAGCAGGCCGGATTCGGTGAGGATTTGGAAGCCATTGCAGATGCCGATGATTTTGACGCCGACTTCGGCTTTTTGTTTTATGGCGGCCATGATTGGCGAGCGCGCGGCCATGGCCCCGGAGCGTAAATAATCCCCATAGGAAAAGCCGCCGGGCAGGATGATGAGGTCCACATCGGGCAGGCTGGTTTCTTGATGCCAGACCATTGCGGGTTTGGTGCCGCTTGCCTGCTCGATGGCAATGGCGGCGTCGCGGTCGCAATTTGAGGCGGGGAAGGTGATGATGGCGGTTTTCATATTAGTCTCTATTGGGGTTCTTTTTTGTTATCCTTCGAGACGCTGCCTGCGGCAGCTCCTCAGGATGAGTTGGTTTTGTTGTGAGTTGGATTCTTTGTTGATGGTTTATTGCCCTCATCCCCGGCCCCTCTCCCGCTATCGGGAGAGGGGGGCGCTTTTATTTGCGTTTTTGTCTTATCTTTTGACTTCGCTCTTAGGGGTTGTTTTACGGGGGAGGAATCCCTGTTGTTGGGTTGGATTTTTGTGGCTTCGTGCTTCGACAGGCTCAGCATGAGGTTTGTTTGTCTTTTAGTGAGGGGAGAAGGGGTTTGTAATGGCATTAGCCGATGACCTCTATCTCGTAATTTTCCATCACCGGATTGGCGAGGAGTTTTTTACACATTTCTTCGATTTGGGTGCGGGCTTTGTCTGGGTCGCTCTCTGTGATTTCGAGCTCGATAAATTTGCCCTGACGGACATTTTCTACCCCTGCAAAGCCTAGCCCGGTCAACGCGCCTTCAATGGCTTTGCCTTGGGGGTCTAAAACGCCGGTCTTCAGAGTGATGTGAATTTTTGCTTTCATGGGGAGCGCCTATTTTTCTTCATTGGACGATACCAGCACCGGGCCTTTGGTATCCAGCTTTTCGTTTTCTTTTAAAATGCCAAGACGGGTCGCAACCTCGCGATAGGCGTCGGTCAGCCCGCCAAGGTCTTTGCGGAAGCGGTCCTTGTCGAGGATGTAATTGGTTTCCATATCCCATAACCGACAGCTATCGGGTGAGATTTCATCGGCTAAGATAATCCGCATCAGATCGCCTTCATATTGGCGGCCAAATTCGAGTTTGAAATCGACGAGGCGAATGCCCACGGCGGCAAACAGGCCGGAGAGGAAATCATTAATGCGCAGGGTCATGGAAACAATATCATCCATTTCCTGCGGATTGGCCCAGGCAAAGGCAGTGATATGGTCTTCGGTGACCAGTGGATCGCCGAGCTTGTCGTCTTTCAAGTAGAACTCAACCACCGGACGCGGCAGGGCGTCGCCTTCTTTCAGGCCGAGGCGCTTGACCATGGTTCCGGCGGCGACATTGCGCACCACTACTTCAAGGGGGATGATCTCCACCTGACGCACCACCTGTTCGCGCATATTCAAGCGGCGGATGAAATGGGTCGGGATGCCGATGCGCTCAATGCCTTGGAAAATATATTCCGAAATGCGGTTATTGAGGACACCTTTGCCCTCAAGCACTTCATGTTTTTGGTTATTAAAGGCGGTGGCGTCATCCTTGAAATATTGGATAAGCGTGCCCGGCTCCGGTCCCTCAAACAGGATTTTGGCTTTGCCTTCATAGATTTGCTTGCGACGCGCCATTTTTGGCTCCTGTCTGGTGGTTGAAAATTACTTTTGGGGGGCATAACGGGGGAATCGCCAGCCATGCCTTTTCGCGCATCAGCTAGCACGAAGGGGCGAACAGGCAAAGAGGAAAGGGGGCTCGGGTCTTGTCGGCAAGGGATTATTCCACAAAAGCGGGGTTTTCATTGATTTGCTCTTTTATCGCGCTGGCAAAACCCCTATTTCTGGTGAGGAGCAAACATATTGACCTTTTAGGAGCGTAAAATGACCACTTTTGATGAGCGTGAAAATGCCTTTGAGAAGGAATTTATCCACGATCAGGATTTGCAGTTCAAGGTTCATGCCCGGCGCAATAAGCTGGTTGGCTTATGGGCGGCAGAGAAAATGGGGCTTTCCGGCAAGGCCGCCGAGGATTTTGCCAAAACGGTGGTTATCGCTGACCTTGAAGAAGAAGGCGATGATGATGTGTTTCGCAAATTGCGGGCTGAGTTGGACAAAGCTGCTGAGGCCATTTCGGATGAAGAAATTCGCGGCAAAATGGACGAATGTCTGATTGAGGCCAAGCGCCAGATTCGCGAAGGCGATGATGGCAAGGATAAGTCCTGCTGCTGAGATTAGGGGTATTTTCTTCCTTTCGTCCTTTGGAACGGCCCTCACCCATCCTTCGACTTCGCTCAGGATGAGGATTGATTCTTGTTTTGACCTCTCCCATAGGGAGAGGTGGGGGTGGGGCGCGTTTGGCTCATTCTTCGCATGAGCTGTGTTCTTGCTTTGCGCTTTAAGGGCGCTGCGCCTATAAGCGTTCTGTCTTAGCAACAGGAGAAAGATATGGCGCGCCTTCAGGGGAAAAAAATTGTTATCACCGGGGCGGCGCAGGGGCTTGGGGAATGTTTTGCCCATATGATGGCGGCCGAAGGGGCGAAGGTTTTTCTCACCGATATTCAGGAAGAAAAAGTGCGCGCCGTTGCTGATGCGGTGAATAAAACCCATCCGGGGTTAGCCGGGGCGACGGTGCATGATGTTTGTGATGAGGCGGCATGGAAGAGCGTTTTGGCTGAAGCCGCAAGCGCTATGGGCGGGATTTCGGTTCTGGTTAATAATGCCGGTATTGCCAGCATGGGGTCCATCGAGGCGGAAAGTTTTGAAAACTATCGCCGTTGTATGAGCATTGATCTTGATTCGGTGTTTTTGGGTAGCCAAGCGGCCATGCCCTATTTGAAGGACAATCAGCCGGGGGCGATTATCAATATTTCATCCGTAGCCGGATTAATTGCTGATGGCAATCTTCTGGCTTATAACACGGCCAAAGCCGGGCTTGCGATGATGAGTAAATCCATTGCTATTCATTGCGCCCGCTCGCGCTATCAGATCACTTGTAATTCGGTGCATCCGGTATTTACCCGTACGCCGATCATTGACCCTATTCTGGCCATGGGCGGAGGCGGTGATGAAGGCGAGCAGAAACTTGTACGGCAAATTCCCATGAAGCGTTTGGGCGAACCCGAAGAGGTTGGCCATATGGTGATTTATCTGGCATCTGATGAAGCCAAATTTGTTACCGCGTCGGAATTTGTCATTGATGGCGGGATTAGCGCGGTTTAGCTATTCAGCCCGCTTCACTATTTAGCAAGTGCGGCGCGGAAGGCGTCTTTGATCATTTCGGCGTCCATGCCGGCGCTGATTTTGCCGCGAATTTCTTTATCGACAACGATAAGCGCAAAACCGGTTTTGACCTTGTCGATCATGACCACATCGCCAACGCCATATGCAGCGGCAATCTCAGCCTGTGCCATCACCGATTCCATATCCATTTTGGTAAAATCAAGGGTGACGATTTCCACCTCGGCTTCGTCAAATTCTTCAACCGCTTTTTCCAATTGTGGGCCGATGATTTTGCACGAGGTACACCAGTCAGCGTAGAAATAGACGGCGGAAATATCAGCAGCGTGGGCTGGCGTGAAGGCTGCGGCAAAAAACGCAAAAGCGGCAATGAGGGGGGTGAAAATACGCATGG